>DBEH01000027.1:0-55546 GCA_002294005.1 Firmicutes bacterium UBA911
GCAAAACTGCGCCTGGCTTTGTCAGGCTCGCCGTCCGGTGCTCACGTACCACCCAGTACGCTCCGCACCGTCCGGCTTCGCCTTTCGCGCCATGCTTGTTTTTCGCGGCCTCCAGGCTTAAGGGCTAGAAGAAAAAAGGGGCCTGGCCCCTTTTTTGCCCGGGCTTTGGGCCTCTATATTCTCTAGGGCCTCCGCGGCCAGTCGGCCGACCGTCTTTGGCACGATTGCTCCGTCCTCGTGGAACCAAACCGTCTCATCCCGGCCGGTGATTGCCGCCAGGCCGGGTCTCGCTTCGGGCGCGGCCAAGTAGCCGAGCACCCACGCCGTGCAACCCCTGGTCTCCGGGTTGGGGTCCTGAAGGAAAGGCAAAAGGCGCGGGATGGTCCAGCGGATTAAATCCGGCCGGACCCGGGCGACGGTGCCCAGGCCCCTAACGGCTTGCGGCCGAAGGCCTTCGTCCTGCAAGAACTGGTACAAAACCGGGATGTAGCCGCCGAAAACCCCGGGCGCGTGGGCGATGATTTCACCGATCGCCTCCAGAGCGCCCCAGTTTGAGGCGGCGGAATACTGAAACGAATTGGTCAATTCTTGGAGCAGGTTGGCGACCGGGGCCGGGTCTTCCGCGGCCATCACGGCGCAAGCCCGGCCCAGGGTTTCGGTCGCCCGGAAACGGAAAAGCCGGTCCCCAGAGCACAGGAGGCGCTGCAGGTGCCGCAGGACCTTCTTGTCCTGCGCGGCGGCGGCCTCCAGGAGCGGACCGAGGCGGTTTTCACCAACCAGCTCTTCGACATGCTTTTTGGTCAACAGGCTCTTGCGGTCAGCGGGAACCTTGGCGGCGGCCCGGACGAAAGGCTCAGGCTCGGGCCGCCGCAGTCTTCTTGCTGCTCCTTCACCGGTCACTTCACGGATGTCTCGGTGGAGGCGTACAAAGTACAGGGCGCCGGCGATCCTCCGCCCTTCGTAGGCACCCCCGGGCACAATATAGTGCGATTCGGCATCGTATCTTTCAAAGATCTTGTCCGTGTAGTCCTCTCCGGACGCCAGGTCAGAGGCCAGCTCCCAATCCATGTCACAGGCCAGGACCAGCGCTTCCAGAAAGGCCGTCCCCAGGTTGTGTCCCGTAATGTCAAATGTGTACACCGCGCCGCAGGCGCAAGCGCCCGCGGGCATCTCTCCGGGCCGGCGGGTCTTCAACTCGCGCGGCCGGTCAACGGCCAGCCTACAAAAGGGGCAGGACACTTTTTTGACCGGTTCTTTGCCCAAGCTCACGTTGACCACGGCCTTACCTGGTCGGTCCCGGTAATTCCAGGGTGGCACAAGTGTTCCCCGAACTGCACGACTTGGTCGTGATCTTCGGTTTTTGCGGCTTACCGGAACCCATTACGTAATTGGTGCTGCTGATCACGCGCTCGAACGATTCCGAACGGCATTGGAGACAGGCGATTTCCACCTTTTCGTCCGAATTGCGGAAGAGCTGCTCGAAAAGGCGGCCGCACTCCAGGCAGCGAAACTCGAATACAGGCACTGATTTCCCCCTCCTCAAGAAAAAAAGAACGGCTGAACGAGACGATGCGCCACCGCACACAGAATATCAGCAGTCCGGGGCGCTTGTCAATTGACGACGATCCGCAACCAGCCACGGCGCCTTGTTGCGAACGACGTCGAACTATGCGCTTGGAGCCCCATCGGGAGGCCTCCGGACGGGTGGAGCCGGAATCCCCTCAAGCACCGGTGGAAAGGGGAAGACATTGTTGTTTGAAAAGTCAGACTGTGCAAAAAAGTTGTTCTTCAGGAGCAGGAATATGGTTGGCGGTCACGAATACGTACGTGTGGAAATGGCGGTCCCTGGCCGGATGTCCGGCGAAAAACCGGCCGGTTGGCTAAATAAAAAAATTAAATATCAAAGGAGGGGTAAGAGAGCATGTTCGTGGTGACCGTTGACCAGGGTGTCTGCGACGGTTGCGAAGAATGCACGGAGTCCTGTCCGTCGGAAACCCTCAAAATTATCGATGGAAAGGCGAAAGTGGTAAACGACGAGTGTATGGGCTGTGAGACCTGTGTCACCATCTGCCCGACCGGCGCGGTGACGCTGCAAGAGGTGTAGCGGTGGTTCAGACAGGTACCGGGGGGTGAGTTTTAAGGAAGGGGTTCGTGACCGTGCATGGTCTGAGGGGGGCAAAAGACCCCTTCGTTTCACCATTTGACCATTTCCCAAAGAAGGAGGTGTTGCTAGGTGAACGTTTTTATCGGTCAGATTCTGCCTTACGTGGCGGTCACCGTGTTTCTGGGCGGCGTGACCTGGCGGATCTGGCGCTGGATGATCCCGCAGATCGTGCATAACATCACCTTGTCTCCGTGGCCGAAGAGCTGGTCGGCGGCCATCGTCTGGATACTTTGGCAACTGGCCACTTTCTGGAACCTCTTAAAGTTTGACCGGCCGCTGTGGTTCGGTGCCTGGTTTATGCACATCGCCCTGTTCCTCATGCTGGTGGGACACGTTCTGGCCTTTTACACCCTGGGGTTGCAGTTCCACATCCTGGTGCCCGGCCTGATCACTCCGGAGCTGAGCCTGTGGTTGTCGTTCTGGTTCGGTACCGTCCTGGGTTTGATCTTCCTGCTGGCGCTGCTGTACCTGCTGGGGCGGCGCCTGGTCAACGAGCCGGTGCGGGCCATCTCCTCGGCAAGTGACTATGTGCACCTGCTGCTGCTGATCGGCATCGCCACGCTCGGCAATATCATGCGCATCTTCCCCGAGTACCAGGTGGGTTACATCCCGGTGCGGGAGTATCTCGCGGGGTTGTTCCTGTTCCAGCCGCACCCGATGCCCGACAGCCTTTTGTTTCTAGCCAAGTACACGCTGGTAATGGTCCTGATGATTATCTTCCCGTTCAGCAAACTGATGCATTCTTTCGGCTTCTTCTGGGAGCGGTGGATCATCAACCGGCCGTTCCATGAACCGGCCCGCGGTCTGCCGGGAGCCGGGGTGCAGCTTCCGAAATAGCCGTTTGAGAAAGGAGGTGTTCCTTAAGTGAGTGAGGCGAATGGGTTGAGGCAGCCCAAGCGGGCTACCGCAGACCTGTTTTTGAAACTGGGGGTTGTACCCGTACCCGACGGCGAGAAAGCGGCGGCGGCAATCGGGCATCTTGACGAGTTCCGGACCAAGGTGCGTTCCTTTGTGATGGCCATGGAGTCCTGCGTCAAGTGTGGCGCCTGTGCCGAGAATTGCCACACCTACCTGGGGACGCGGGATCCGAACAACATCCCGGCCGGCCGGGCGGACCTGATCCGTAAAGTCTACAAGCGCCACTTCACCGTGCAGGGGAAACTCTTCCCCGGTCTGGTGGGTGCCCAGGACCTGGACCTGGAAACCATTGAGAAGTGGTACAGCTACTACTACCAGTGTTCCGAGTGCCGGCGCTGCGCGCACGTCTGCCCGTTCGGCATCGACACCGCCGAGGTGACGATGATCGGGCGGCAGATCTTGTTCTGGCTGGGCATCGGGCCGCAACTTCACACCGCCACCTCGGGCGCGATTTTAAAGACCGGCAACCATATGGGTCTGACCCAGGCCGGGATGGTCGACACGCTCGACTTTCTGTCCGAGGAGATCGAAGAGGAGTACGAAGGACTGAAGGTCACGTTTCCGGTCGACAAGCCCAATTCGGACGTCCTCTACATCCCGTCCTCGGCGGACTTCATGCTGAACGCCAACACGCTGAAGGGCGCGGCCATGTTCCTCCAGTACGTCGGCGCGAACTGGACCATGTCCAGCCGGATTACCGAGGCCGGTAACTTCGGCTACCTGATGGACCAGAACCGCGTCATGCGGGAGATGGTGACCAGACTGATGGAGGAAACCACCCGCCTGGGCTGCAAGAAGATCGTCTGGGGCGAGTGCGGTCACGGCTGGCGGGCGACCAAGATGTACGTGCCGACGATGTCCGACATGCCAGCTTCCAGAAAGATCCCGATGACCCACATCCACGACGAGGTTGAGGCCTACGTCAAAGCCGGGCTGCTGGAGTTGGATCCAAAGCGCAACGCGCGGAAGATTACTCTGCACGATCCGTGCAACTACGCACGGGCCTGCGGACACAGCGACAACATGCGCGTCATCATGAACGCGGTGGTGCCGAAGGGTGCCTTCACGGAAATGAGGCCCAACCGGGAGGCGAATTTCTGTTGCGGCGGCGGTTCCGGAATCCTGTTTGACGACAAGAAGATGTACGAATACCGGATCCTGGCCTCCAACAAGAAGGCCGAACAGGTGCGGGCGACCAATGCGGAGGTCCTGTGCGCGCCGTGTTCCATCTGTAAAGCCCAGCTCTACCCCATGGTCAAGGAACACAAGCTGCCCGTGGAAGTGGTGGGGCTGGTGGACCTGGTGGGCAACGCGCTGGTATTTCGCGACTAGCCGCGGCTGTGTTATAATTCGACTGACAAGCCGTTTTGGTCCCGGGTACCGGCACTTTAAAAAGGAGTTCAATTTATTTTTAAGGAGGTGTTTGGACAAATGCCGTTTGTCGAGGTTGAAGGAAAACAGGTGGAAGTCGATGAGGACGGTTTCATGGTCGACCCCGCGGCTTGGTTCCCGGGGTGGGCGCACTATGTGGCCAAATCGGAGGGGATCGGTGAGCTGACCGAGCGGCACTGGCACGTAATTGACTTTCTTAAAGACTATTACGCCAAGACCGGTATCGCCCCGATGATCCGCAAGCTCTGCAAGGAAAGCGGCATCCCCCTGAAGGAGATGTACGAGCTGTTCCCTACGGGCCCCGCGAAAGGCGCCTGCAAATGTGCGGGTCTGCCCAAGCCCACCGGCTGCGTGTAATCAGCGGCTATTTTGCCAAAGCTTAACCCGGGGACCCCACCCCGGGTTAAGCGTGTCTATGAGGGCGGCGTCGAGCGTATCAAATCACCGGGACGGTCGCAGGGCCTCCCATCCCGGTTTAGCTGTCTTTGAGGCGGGTGTTGACGTGCAGGTGGAAGGAAGGCCGCGGGTGGTCATTGCCGCGCCGCAGGGCCGGTCGGGAAAAACAACGGTTACCGCCGCGTTGATCGCCGCCCTGCGTGGGCGGGGGTTGGCGGTTCAGCCGTTCAAAAAGGGTCCCGACTTCATCGACCCGAGCTGGCTGACGCGGGTGGCCGGCCGAAGTTGCCGCAACCTGGACCGTTTTCTGATGGACGAACCGACCCTGGCTGGTTCGTTCATGCGGGCGACGGCGGAGGCGGATATCGCCGTGATTGAAGGGGCGATGGGCCTGTTTGACGGCGTGGACGTGGAGGGAAGCGGCAGCACCGCGGAGATCGCGCACCTTCTGGAAGCGCCGGTCATCCTGGTGGTGAACGCGGTGCGGATGACCAGAAGCGCCGCCGCAGTCGTGCTTGGCTGCAAAATATTCGACCCGCGGGTACACTTGGCCGGCGTGGTGTTCAACAACGTGGCCCGGCAGCGGCACCGGGACCTGCTGACGGCGTCCGTCGAGCGCTATTGCCGCGTGCCGGTGCTGGGGGCCGTGCCCAAGAACCGGTCCTATGAAGTGCCTGACCGGCACCTGGGTCTCATTCCCGCCGGTGAGGACGAAAAGCTGCTCAGTGCGGTCCACGCCTGGTCCGCCGACGCCCAGACCTTTCTGGACGTCGACCGCATCCTGGAAATCGCCCGCGCGGCACCGCCGCTCCCCGTGCCGCCACCGCTCCCGGCCGCCGCGGCGCCAAACGGGGATGAGCCGCTGATCGCCGTAGTCCGGGACCGGGCTTTCAGCTTTTACTACCCCGAAAACCTGGAGGCGCTGGAGCGGGCCGGTGCCGAACTGGTTTTCGTGGACGCCCTGCACGGCACCCTCCCGGATGTGGACGGTCTTTATGTGGGCGGCGGCTTCCCGGAAGTGTTTGCCGCCGAACTGGAGTCCAACGAGCGCATGCGGGAAGCCATCCGCAGGCGGGTCGAGGCCGGGTTGCCCGTTTACGCCGAATGCGGCGGGCTGATGTACTTGGGTGAGAGGCTGGCCTGGAAAGGGAAAAGCTACGCCATGACCGGGGCGCTGCCCTTTGAGGTCGACCTGGATGAGCGGCCCCGGGGGCACGGGTACATGATTGTGGATGTCGTGCGGGACAATCCCTACTTCCCGGTCGGAACCACCATCAGGGGCCATGAGTTCCACCACTCGCGGGTGCACGCCCTGGACACCGGGACCGTCGCAATGGCGTTCAAGGTGCGCAAAGGATACGGCATCGACGGCGAGCGGGACGGAATCGTTTACCGGAACGTACTGGCGGCCTACAGCCACATCCACGCCTTGTCCGTACCCGGATGGGCGCCGGGGTTCGTGTTGCGGGCCGCTCTTTACAGTGTGCAGAAGAACAAGGAGGTTTGAAGCCGTGAGCGTGACTCTGGTTTACATTACGGCTCCCAATTTCGAGGAGGCGGAGCGGCTCGCCAGGGGACTGGTGGAAAACAGGCTGGCCGCGTGCGCCAACATCATCCCCCGGATTGTGTCCACCTACTGGTGGGACGAACGGGTGCACGAAACGGAAGAAAGCCTGATCATCGCCAAGACCGCTGGTGACCTGGTGGACCGGGTGATTCTCTGGACCAAGGAAAACCATACCTACGAAGTGCCGGCCATCCTGGCGATCAGCACCGTTGACGGGGACGCGGATTTCGTGAACTGGTTGCACGCCGAAGTGCGCAAGAAGTGAGGAATCGCTCCCTGCGCCCCTGGACGTTAGAGCCGGCCGGGGCGCCCGAACTCAAGTTTCTCCAGGTACACCCGCCAAACCCTATTGGGTCTTTCAGCGCGTGCTCCAGTCACGCCTACCCGCCGGCCGGTACCGAAGCCGGTACCCTTCTGTAATTTTTTTGGCCGTAACCGTGCACAATAACCGAAATAAACCAACGGAGGATTAATCACGTGAGTCGCCTACGCGTGCGCCGTGAGAGCGTGTTCTTCGTGGTGGTCGTCTTAACGGTTGCGATCGTGGGACTGCTGGTGGCCTGGCTCACCGGAAGGTGGTACCAGTACCCGCCCGCGATTGAATGGCTCGATCTGCCGGGCGCGCCTGCCTTCCAGGAGTACACGCCGGCGCCTTTCGAAGTCGACGAGGCCATTCCGGTGGCTGGGGGGGTGGGCGGACAAGATGCCGTCCAGTTGCTGGCGCGCATAATTCAGGCCGAAGCCGCCAACGAGCCCTATGTCGGCAAGGTGGCCGTAGGAGCGGTGGTTCTCAACCGGGTGCGGCATGCCTCCTTCCCCAAGACCATTCCCGGGGTGATCTTCCAACCGCGGGCCTTTCAGCCGGTGGCCAACGGGCGGATCTGGCTGCCGGTCGAACAGGAATCCTACCGGGCGGCCCGTCAAGCCTTGGCCGGGTGGGATCCCACCCACGGAGCCCTCTATTTTTGGAATCCGGCCAAGTCGACTAGTCCCTGGATCTGGACCCGCACGGTGATCACCAGAATCGGCCGGCACGTTTTCGGCCGTTAAGGCCTCCGGCCGGGTAAAGGAAACCTGGAGGCGAGTAAATGAAACGTTCCGCACTGGTCGCGCTCATGTCCCTGGCGGTTCTGTTGGTGGTTTCCGCCTGGGCCTTTGAGCAGTGGAGCGCGCGGCGCCACTTCGAAAATCTGCTGAACGCCGAGTACCAGCGGTCCTTTTTTGACGCGGTGCTGAACGTGCGTGGTCTGGAGGTGCTCCTCGGCAAGGCCCTGGTCGGCGACGGCGGTCCCCAGGATGCCGGCCTGCTGGGGGAGGCCTGGCAGGAGGCCGTGCTGGCCCAGCGGGATCTAAGCCGGCTCCCGGTACAGCCGGGGGCAATCGGCCGGACCAGCCAGTTTTTGAACCAGGTGGGCGAGTTCACGAACCTGCTGATGCGGCAAACGGCTGCCGGCCGACCTCCGTCTCCGGACCAATGGAACACGCTTGAGGAATTGCACCGGCAGGCCGGTATCCTGAACACCCAGCTTCAGGCGGTGCAGCGCCGCGTGGAGGCCGACGGCGCCCGCTACTGGGAAATAGCTCCGGAGTTGCGTGCGCGCCGGGGCGCCCTTCGGCCCTCCCCGCCGGACCCGGCGAACGCCGAATTGGAAGCGGTGAACCGGGAGATGGAACAATTTCCGACGCTGGTCTACGACGGGGCCTTTTCCGAGCATATGGACCGCCGGGTGCCGCGGGCCGCCACACCGGTGCGCCCACTAGTGAGGCCCAGGCCCGGGAACGGGCGCTGGCCCTGGTTGACCGGCCGCGGGGGGAACTCTCGGCGCGGGTGACTGGGACGACCAGGGGCCGGATCCCGTCTTACCGGGTGGAAATCACGGAACGTAACGGTCGTAACGGCGACCGGTTTCTGGTCGATGTGGCCCGGCGGGGCGGGGAAGTGGTCTGGATGCTGGACACCAGAACCCCCGGCCCGCCTGCGGTGTCTGTGGCCGAGGCCCGGCGCACGGCGCAAGCGTACTTGAACCGGCTGGGACGGCCGGATATGGAGGCGGTGTCCTCGGAGCGGCAGGGCCGGGGTACGGTGCTGTTTACCTTTGCCCCGCGGCAAGAGGACGTTTTGCTGTATACGGACATGATTAAAGTGACGGTGGCCCTGGACGAGGGGCGGGTCAGCGGCTTAAACGCCATAGACTACGTGATGTACCACCAACCCCGGGAATTGCCGGCCCCCGCCATAAGCGCCGCCGCCGCTTGCCGGGGTCTCAACCCGGATTTCGTGGTCCGGTCGGCCCGCCTGGTGCTCATTCCCACCACCGGCGGGGGAGAGGCCCTGGCCTGGGAACTTAGGGGTGAGCGGGCCGGAAACCAATACTTGGTGTACGTCAACGCCGAGGACGGGCGGCGGGAGAATATCCTCCAGGTGGTGGAGACGGCGGAGGGGACGCTGACCATATAGTGCCGGTGGAGCCGACGCTTGGCTCCGTGCTGCGTTTCTGAAAGAGCAAGATGTATTCGTGCTTGAAGATGTAAAAACCCCCGGCCAGGGCGCGATAACGCCAGAGTTCCCTTTGCCGGCGTTTGCCCCGGGTTTCCTCGTAGTTTTTGACAATGATGCTCTTGAGCAGGTAACCCCGGGTCCGGATCTGTTCCATGGAGTGGAAGCCAAGTGGAATCCACTCGCCCTTCGAGTACCGGTCCCCGATGACCACCGCCAGGTACCGCCCGTCTTCGAGCAGCCGGCCCGTGTTGTCGACCACCCGGCCCAGAAGCTCCAGAAACTGCTTCACGCTTGGCGCGTTGCACAGGTTCCGCGGGTCGTCGTCGAAACGGATGATGTTGTGGTACGGGGGGTGCAGCAGCACCAACTGCACCCGGCTGGTGCCCAGACTAGCGGTGACGGAAGCAAAATCAAAACTGGTGCTGTCTCCCGCGAACAAAGCGGTGGTCACCCCGTGGGGGTTATTCTCCCTCGCCACCAGGTCTGTGGCCCGGGCGACGACCTCCGGGTTCAGTTCCACGCCAAGCCCGTTCCGTCCCAGGCGCCGGCATTCGATCAGGGTGGTGCCGCTGCCCGCAAACGGGTCCAACACCCAGTCCCCGCGCTTGGTATAGCGCAGGAGCAACTGGTGGGGGATCTGGGGGATGAAATTGCCCCAATACCAGCCAAGGTGCGCTCCCGAGGTGTCCCGCCGGTCGACCACCCACAGGCTGTCGGTGAGGATAGCGTCGTATTCTTTCCAGCGGTTGAGGTTGATGTCATTGAGCCCTGTCGTCCGCTGTTCCGCCGCCCCGGCCCGCAGTTGTTTCAGGTAGTGGCGGGCGCGGTTCAAAGTGTAAGCGGCGCTCAGTTGAGCGATCTCAGCCCGCAGCACGTCCGCACGCAGGCGGATCACTTCGGTGCCGGTCTCGACGCCGAAGAGTTCCGGCAGGCCACCCGGCGGTGCGGCCACGGCCCGGTCCAGTTCGGACAGGTGCTCCCGGAGCTGTGCCAAGCGTTCCAGTTCCAGGGCTTGGTCAAGGTATTCAAGGTAGGCGCTTCTCTTTAGCGCCAAGTAGTTCTCCAACCGTTACACGCTCCAGAACACATCGGTAAATCTGTATCAGTAACCTTCGCGCTTAGTATCTGGAAATCCTCCGGAAATCAGAATTTTGCGTTGGTGTGGCTCTTGACAAAAGGGGTGACAGGTGCTAGGTTCTTAAGCATATATATGGATTAAAGGCAACGAAGGGAATAAGGGCGTTTTTCTCCCCTACAGCGAGCCGGGGACCGGTGTGAGCCCGGTGGGGAGGGCGCCTGTGCCGTCCCGGAGCCGGATGCGAGGCGGGCTGATGAGTCCGCGGAAGCACTCCCGGGTCCCGCCGTTAACGGGAAGAGTGGGCCGGTTCTGCACCGGTCAATTAGGGTGGTACCGCGAGATCGGCGCTCTCGTCCTTAAAGAGGGAGGAGGGCGCCTTTACCTTTTGAGCTCAACATGCCGGTGAAATCGGGCGGCGGGCTGACTTCTGCCGCAGCCCAGCGCATTAAGATTGAGGAGGAGAGAGCGGGTGGACAAAACCATTGAGATCCTTGAGCTTCTGGCCGGCAACTGCCGCCTGGAAGCGGCCCAGATCGCCGCGATGGTGGATCTTCCGGCGGCCGAGGTGCGGCGGATCATCGCCGACCTCGAAGCGAACCACACCATCCTGAGCTACCGGACCATGGTCAACTGGGACCGGGTCGGCAAGGAACGGGTGGTGGCGCTGATCGAGGCCCGGGTCACGCCCCAGCGGGACGTTGGCTTTGAGGCCATCGCCAAACGGGTGGGCCGTCACCAGGAAGTTAAGAACCTCTACCTGATGTCCGGCGCCTATGATCTGGCCGTCTTCGTGGAAGGGCGGACGATGAAAGACGTGGCCAACTTCGTGGCCACCAAGTTGGCTCCCCTCGACGGCGTGACCGGCACCACCACCCACTTTGTGCTCCAAACCTTCAAAGAAGAAGGGGTTTTGCTGGGTGACGGGGAAGACGACCGGAGGTTGGTGGTGTCGCCGTGACTGATGGTGTATGGGCCGGCAAACTAAACCCGACCGTCCGGAGGCTAAAGCCTTCCGGCATCCGCCGGTTTTTCGACCTGGCGGCCGAGACGAAGGGGATCATTTCGCTCGGCGTCGGCGAACCGGATTTCGTCACGCCCTGGCACGTGCGGGAGGCCTGCATGTTCGCCCTGGAGCAGGGTTACACCACTTACACCGCCAACAGCGGGATGCCGGCGCTGCGGCGGGAAATCGCCCGCTACACCGCGGGCTGCCTGGGCCTGAACTACCGTCCGGAAAACGAGGTGCTGGTCACCGTCGGGGTGAGTGAGGCGCTGGACTTGGCGCTGCGCGCGGTGGTCGCCCCCGGGGACGAGGTTTTGGTGCCCGAACCGTGTTACGTTTCCTATCAGCCCTGCACCGAGTTGGCCGGGGGGGTGCCGGTGCCCGTGCCCTCCGCCGTGGAGCGGGGTTTCCGGATCCGGGCGCTGGACCTGGAACGGGCGCTCACGCCCCGGACCAAGGCGCTGTTGCTCTGCTTTCCCAACAACCCCACGGGCGCGGTTATGCCGCGGCCCGAACTCGAGGCTGTGGCCGAGCTTTGCGCGGCCCGCGACCTGGTGGTGATCGCCGACGAGATCTACGCGCAGCTGACCTATGACGGTGAACACGTCTGCTTTGCCGGCCTGCCGGGAATGCGCGACCGCACGATCCTGCTTCAGGGTTTTTCCAAGGCTTTTGCCATGACCGGGTGGCGTGTCGGCTACGCCCTGGGGAATTCCGACTTCATCGGGGCCATGGCCAAAATACACCAGTACACCATGCTTTGCGCGCCGGTGATGAGCCAGATGGCGGCGCTCGAGGCCCTGCGGCACGGGCAGGACGAAATGCGGCGGATGGTCCGCGAATTCTCGTACCGGCGCCGGCTGGTGGTCAAAGCCTTCAATGACATGGGTCTGCCCTGCTTCAACCCCGGGGGCGCCTTCTACGCCTTTCCGGATATCCGCTGCACCGGGCTTTCGTCCGAGGAGTTCACCGAGCGCCTGATCCGGGAGGAGCAAGTGGCCGTGGTGCCCGGAAACGCGTTCGGCGACTGCGGCGAGGGGTTTATCCGCTGTTCGTACGCCGCCTCGGTGGAGAACCTCACGGAGGCCTTCAAACGGATGCACCGGTTCGTGAGCCGGTACCGCATTTCCAGTTCCGCCGGCCGACCCGTGCCATTGGACCCGCTAAGGCGGGTACCCCCGGGTGCCCTGGCGGATGGCGAAACGGCGGCGCGCTGAACGGCCGCTCTCGCCGCCTGCGGCCCTTGGTGCGTTAACCAGCCGGTGGAGCCAAGCGGCGGGCTCCGCCCGCGGGAGGATTTCCGCTGAAAGACGTCCTGGGAAGCATCAGGCTTACTTGACATGGGCCTTTGTAGATATTAATCTAATCTAGGTTCCTGGTGTTAGAGTCTCCAGTCCCAGCGCTCACGGCCGGGAGGTTCTTATGAGCTATTTGTTGGCCGGACTGCGGGCGGGTATCGAGCGGGCGTTGCGCGGCGCCTTTGAGGCCGCCCGGCCCGGCCTCGGTCTTGACTCCGGTACGGTGATTCCTCCGTTCACGGTGGAGGTGCCCCGGGATAAGGACCACGGGGATTTTGCCACCAATCTGGCTCTGCTGCTCACCAAGGCGGCCCGCCGCTCCCCGCGTCAGATCGCGGAGGTCCTGGTTTCCCACCTCTCGCTGCCGGAGCTCTCGGTGAAAGAAGTGATCATCGCCGGGCCGGGCTTCATCAACTTCAGACTTGACCCGGACTGGCTGCACAGCGTCCTGCCCGAGATTGCCGCGTGGGGAGACCGTTACGGCCGAAGAAACCTCGGGGGAGGGCGCAAAGTCCAGGTGGAATTCGTGAGCGCCAACCCCACCGGGCTTTTGCACATGGGCAATGCCAGGGGGGCGGCGCTGGGGGACGGCATCGCCGCCCTTTTATCGTTTATGGGCTTCGACGTCGCACGTGAGTTCTATGTCAACGATACTGGGCACCAGGTCGAGAACCTGGCCTTGTCGATGGAGGCCCGCTACTTCCAGGCCCTGGGCCGGGATTGGCCCGTGCCCGAGGATGGTTATCACGGGGAGGACCTGGTCGAAACCGCCGGCCGGTTTGTGGCCGAACACGGCGACCGCTTTGCTGTTCACGCTCCTGATGAGCGGCGGGAGGCCCTCTTGCGGTTTGCCCTGGAGGAGAAGCTGCCCGCGATGCGGGCCACCCTGGATGACTTCGGCGTGCGCTACGACGTCTGGTTCTCGGAGCAGTCTCTGTACGCCCGGGGGGCGGTGAGAGAGACGCTGGAGCTTTTAAGGGCCCGGGGCCACCTGTACGAAAGGGAAGGGGCCCTGTGGTTCAAGGCTGGTGCTTTCGGGGGGGACAAGGACGAGGTGCTGGTGCGCCAAAACGGTGTGCCTACCTACTTCGCCGCCGACATCGCCTACCACAAGGACAAGTACGACCGGGGATTTGACTGGGTGATCAATGTGTGGGGGGCCGACCACCACGGGCATGTGCCCCGAATGAAGGGCGCGCTGGCCGCCTTGGGCTACGACCCCGACACCTTGGACGTGGTGATCATGCAGTTAGTGCGCCTCTACCGCGGCGGCGAAATGGTCCGCATGTCCAAGCGCACCGGCCAATATGTCACCCTGGATGAACTCCTCGAGGAGGTCGGCCGGGATGCGGCCCGGTATTTCTTTGTGACCCGGGGGGCCGACAGCCACCTCGACTTTGACCTTGACCTTGCCAAGAGCCGGACCAACGAGAACCCGGTTTACTATATTCAGTACGCGCACGCCCGTATTTCGAGCCTCTTCCGGCAGTTGGCGGAGCGGGGAGGGACGGTGCCGGGCTACCAGGGTATTCCCGACGTCACCCTCCTTGAAGCGGAGGCGGAACGGGCTCTCATCAGGCGGCTGGCCGACTTCCCGGAGGAAGCGGCTCTGGCGGCCTACGACCTGGCCCCGCACCGCATCGCCCACTACGTGCACGACGTCGCCGGGCTGTTCCATCATTTTTATAATGCCCACCGGGTCCTGGGCGCCGGGGAGAAACTTGAAGAAGCCCGCCTGATGCTGGTCAACTGCACCCGCGTGGTGCTAAAAAGCGCCTTGGCGCTGCTGGGCGTATCCGCGCCCGAAAGGATGTAGCTGGAGGAGCAAAGAATATAACAGAATCCAGAATCCAGAATATAGGAGCCAGGAGTCAGGCAGGAGTCGGAATCCGAAGTTGAAAGCCCAAAGGCAGTAAGCTAAGCATCCAATTCAAAGATCCGATAGCAGGAGAATCCCTAAAGGATGTTTCTTGGTATTCCTTATGTTCCCTATTCTGACTCCTGGATTCTGAAACAGGCGGGAGGAGCACATGGCCGGCAAGTATATCTTCGTAACCGGAGGCGTGGTTTCTTCGCTGGGCAAGGGCATCACGGCCGCCTCTCTCGGGCGGTTGCTGAAGAGCCGCGGCCTTAAGGTGACCGTGCAGAAACTCGACCCGTACCTGAACGTGGACCCGGGTACGATGAGTCCTTTTCAGCACGGCGAGGTGTTCGTTACCGACGACGGGGCGGAAACCGACCTCGACCTCGGCCATTACGAACGTTTCATTGACCACAGCCTGTCCAAGTTGAGCAACGTGACCACCGGGGGCATCTACTCGTCGGTCATCCGCAAGGAACGCAGGGGAGACTACCTGGGCGGGACCGTTCAGGTGATCCCTCACATCACCAACGAGATTAAGGAGCGCGTGCTGCAGGTGGGTCAAGCCACGGGGGCCGACGTGGTTATCGTCGAAATCGGGGGCACCGTCGGCGACATCGAATCCCTGCCCTTTCTCGAGGCTATCCGTCAACTGAAAAGCGACCTCGGACGCCAAAACACCCTGTACGTACACGTCACCCTGGTGCCTTACCTGCGGGCGGCCGACGAGCTAAAGACGAAGCCTACCCAGCACAGTGTCAAGGAGTTGCGCGGCATCGGCATCCAGCCCGACGTGCTGGTCTGCCGGACTGAAAAGCCGTTCCCGCCCGGCTTGAAGCAGAAATTGGCGCTCTTTTGCGACACCGAGGAGCGGGCGGTGGTTCAGGCCCTGGACGTGCCGTTCATCTACGAGGTTCCGGTGATGCTCGAAGAGGAAGGGTTGGGAGACTTCGTGGCGGAGAGGCTGGAGTTGGAATGCGGACCGCCCGATCTGACCGACTGGAAGGCGATGATTGAACGTTGGCGCAACCCCGAAGCCCGGGTGGCGATCGCCCTGGTCGGCAAGTACGTTTCCCTTCCGGACGCATACAAGAGCGTGATTGAGGCCCTGGGGCACGGGGGCATCGCCAACGCCACGGATGTGAACATCCACATGATTGACGCGGAAAGCCTGGAACACGGTCCTGTTGAGGAGATACTGGACGGGGCCGACGGTATCCTGGTCCCGGGTGGCTTCGGGGACCGGGGCATCGAGGGCAAAATCCGGGCCATCCGCCACGCGCGGGAACGCCGTCTGCCCTTTTTGGGTATCTGCCTGGGGATGCAGTTGGCCGTTGTTGAATTCGCCCGCGGGATGCTGGGCTGGCCGGACGCCAACAGTTCCGAGTTCAACCCGGGCGCTGCCCACCCGGTGATCGACTTGCTTCCGGAGCAGTTGCAGGTGGCCGATCTGGGCGGCACGATGCGGCTGGGCGCCTACGCCTGCCGGTTGAAACCGGATTCGGCGGCGCACCGGGCCTACGGCCGCGAAGAGGTCCAGGAGCGGCACCGCCATCGGTACGAGTTTAACAACGCCTATCTGGAAGACTTTGACCGGGCCGGAATGGTCTTTTCCGGGATCAATCCGGACAAGCAGTTGGTGGAGATCATTGAGCTTGCCGGACATCCCTGGTTTGTGGCGACACAGTTCCACCCCGAGTTCCTGTCGCGCCCGAACCGGCCGCACCCGCTGTTCCGCGATTTTGTCGCGGCCGCCCGCCGCCGGAGAGAAGGCAATTAATTATTGGGCAAACTAGACCCGATGATGCGCGCAACAGGGCTTTCAGGTTTCCATTTTGCTCGATCCATTCCGAATTCTGGGTTCTGACTCCTGGATTCTTTATTCCGGCCGAGGAGGTTTTGGTCTATGCAAAAGAAACTGCTTGCGGGGCTCATCCTGGGGGCGATTGTTCTGTCACTGATTCTGGTGGCCGTGCTTGGCAACCGCGCCGGACCCGAAGGCCGGCGCGCGGCCGGGGAACAGATCGGCCTGATCCGGATTGAGGGTGTGGTCGCCGGAGGTGATCAAGGGGGTTTCTTCGGGTTGGGAGGCGCCGAGGAAACCACGGCCAGGCTGCGGGAGGCGGCGGACAACCCGAACATCCGGGCGGTGGTGCTCCGCTTGAACAGCCCCGGCGGCACGGCGGCCGCTTCCCAGGAAGTGAGCGAAGCGGTGGTCCGGCTGCGGCAGGCCGGGAAACCGGTGGTGGCCTCCATGGGTGACATGTCGGCCTCGGGCGCGTACTGGATCGCGTCGCATGCCGACACCATCGTGGCCAACCCGGCCTCCATCACCGGCAGCATCGGGGTGATCATCCAGACTACGCACCTCACCGGCCTGTACGATATGCTCGGGATCGAGACCCAGACCTTCAAGAGCGGGCCCCACAAGGATATGGGCAGCCCAGACCGGATGCCTACCCCCGAAGAACAGGCCATCTTTCAGGGAATGGTGGACGATATCTACGCCCAGTTCGTCACGGTGGTGGCCCGGGGCCGGAACCTGCCCGAGGACCAGGTGCGGGAATTGGCCGACGGGCGCATTTTCACCGGCCGCCAGGCTTATGAACTGGGCCTGGTGGACCAGCTCGGAGACCTCCACGATGCCGTGCGGACGGCCGCCGAACTGGGCGGCCTGGACCCGGACGCCCCGGTGGTGGTGGAACTGGGCCCGAGACCCTTCTTCAGCGATTTCGGGGGTTGGCTCTCGTCCCTTTTGAGACCGCAATCGTCCTGGCTGTTGACCGCCCCTCCCGTGGAACAGCGCTAGAAGAGTGATGCAAAACCAGAAATCGTTCTAAACGCTTGGAGGCCGCGAAAAACAAGCATGGCGCGAAAGGCGAAGCTGGACGGCGCGGAGCGTACTGAGTGGTACGTGAGCACCGGACGGCGAGCCTGACAAGGCCAGGCGCAGTTTTGCAGCGGTCTCTTAGAAGAGCACCACGGATGGTATCCGTGACCCGGAAAGGAGAAAAGCATCTTGGGCAGCCCCGGCTTTTTAGAAATCATTTACGGTGTGCTTTTTGACCCGGTCAACACTTTCCGGCGGTTGGCCGAGGACCCGCCGTTTCCGTTGGTCCTCATCATCGTGACTCTGGTCAATGCCGCCGGGACGCTGATGGGCATGCTGGCCGTAAACACCATCGCGCCCTCCGGGCTGGGAGCGGAATACGACCTGATCATCGCCGGTTTGGGTCCTTTCCTGGCGCTCGCCGGCTTTTTTCTGTGGTACGCCAAGTGGCTGGGTTACGGCGCCGTACTGCACCTGGTGGCGCAGTTGCTGGGGGGGCGAAACGGGCCCAAGGCCACCCTGACCGTGTACGGCTTGGCCGGTTTGCCCGCCGTTCTTGCGCTGCCGGTGCAGGGTTTCGTTGTGGTGGCCGGTGTCGCCGAGACCCCGGCCTCGGCTGTCTTGGGCCTGGTCGGGCTGGGGGTGTACGTCTGGAGCCTGGTCCTCCTGATCATCGGCCTGCGGGAGGCACACGGGTTGGTCACCGGCCGGGCGGTGACCGTGGTCTTCCTGCCGGTGGCCGCCGTGGCCGCGCTGCTCCTGATAGTGCTGATCATTATGGTTGCCGGTCTGGCTCCGGTGGTGCCCCGCCCGCCCGGAGTCCCCTTGGGGTTCTAATATTTTCCGTTTGATTTTAGCCCGGCAGGAATTTGATTCGGCCGTCCAGAATATAGGGCGTCACCGGATCAAGACCCCCCGGCGTTGACCGTACACCGAGAATAATCGGAGGTGAGGCGGGGGATGCTGTTGGTCGTGGACGACCAGCCGGCGATCAGGCAACTGCTCGCCGAAGCCTTGGAAAGCGAGGGTTTCGCCGTGATTGTGGCGTCGAACGGTTATGAGGCCGTTGACATCGCGCGCCGGCAAAAACCCGAGCTGATCCTCCTCGACCTCAAGATGCCCGGGCTGGGTGGACTGGAGGCGCTCCGGGAGATTCGTCGGTTTTCCCCCAGTGTGCCGGTAATCTTGGTTACGGCCTACGGCGAGTTGTCCGGCCTCGGGGAGGCCGGGGGATTGGGCATCCGGCGTCTGATTATCAAGCCTTTTGACTTGGATGAAGTGCGGTCCGTGGTGCGGAGCGTCCTCGGCGCAGTTGCGGTCTGATTGTGGCCCGCAGAGAAGGGTACGGCATTTTTTTGTCGAAGAAGGCCTTTTATAGAAGTCTTTCTTCAAGGAGGTTTGTCGGGGTGCTCGTCAAGACCGAGACCACGCTGGCTCTGCGGTGTTCGGACTGCGGCCGTTCGGTCGCGCGGACCGTATCCCGTTTCGCTCTGGGTCCGGAAAGGCCGCTGGAGGTCCTGTGCAAGTGCCAAAGCCGGCTTCTGGTTGTGAGCACCAAAAGCCGGAAATCATACTGGTTGGACGCGAATTGCGTCATCTGTGAGTCCACGCACATGTACCGCCTGACGGCCTCCGAATTCTGGTCCCGGGAGGTATTCTACCTTTCCTGCCAGGAAACCGGTCTCGAATTGGGTTGCGTAGGCCCGTACGAGAGGGTGCGGAACTACCTCCAGAGCAAGGAGCAGGCTCTGGAAATCCTGGTGGAGGAAATGGGTGGGCAAAGCTACTTCCGCAATGCTGAGGTCATGCTCATCGCCCTGACCATTGCCCACACCCTGGCGGAGGAAGGCCGCCTCTATTGCCCCTGTAAGGAAAACCGCATCGAATTGGAGATTTTTCCGGACCACATTGAGCTTCACTGCCGTCATTGTCTCCGCACGTGCCTGCTCGCGGCTGAAACCGAGGGTGATATGGCGAAACTGGAGCAGTGCGAGTCTTTGGAATTGAGGCGGCAGGTGTTTGGCGAGAAGAAGCCCAAGACCCACCGGCGCAACCACGATAACAAGTAACCGACGGAGGCGCTCCTCACAAATGACCCTGGTCAACTTGGTGGCTGTATTGAGACCGGCTGAGGCCGGCGGTTGGGCCGTCGGCGCTTTCAACTGCAACAACCTGGAACTGGTTCAAGCCATCATTCAGGCCGCCGAGGCCGAGGCGGCGCCCGTGGTCCTTCAGGCCAGCCAGGGGGCGATCAGGTACGCCGGGTTGGGCTACATATCGCTTTTGGCCCTGGAAGCGGCCCGTGCCGCTCGTGTACCCGTCGCCGTACACCTGGATCACGGAACCAGCTTCGAACAGGTCATCCGTTGCCTGCGTTCGGGGTTCAGTTCCGTAATGGTCGACGCCTCCCACCTGCCGTTTGCGGAGAACATCGCCTTAACGCGCCGGGTGGTGGAAACCGCCCGGCCGGTGGACGTATCGGTGGAGGCGGAACTGGGGCGGATCGGCGGTACTGAGGACGATATCAGCGTGGATGAACGGGGGGCCTTGTTCACCGACCCGGACGAGGCGCGGCATTTCGTGCGGGCCACCGGGGTGGACGCCCTGGCGGTGGCTGTCGGTACCGCCCACGGGTTGTACCGGGGCACGCCCCGGCTTGATTTCGACCGCCTGGCCCGCATCCGGGACCGGGTTAAGGGAACGCCGCTGGTTCTGCACGGCTCCTCCGGGGTACCCGCGGACGCCGTCCGGGAGGCCATTGCTCTGGGTATCCGCAAAGTGAACATCGACACGGACATCCGGCAGGCGTTCACCGGAAAGATCCGGGAAGTGCTGGCTTTAGCCCCCGAGGAAATCGACCCGCGCAAAGTGCTGGGCCCGGCCCGGGAGACGGCGGTAGAGGTGATCCGCGGGAAAATCCGTCTTTTCGGCGGTTCCGGCCGGGCGCGCACCATCTAGGACATCGCCGGCTTCGCTGCACTGTCGACCATTAAAGGCAGGAGGTTTGAGTCTCATATGGAATTGTTCCTCGATACGGCCAACGTGGATGAAATTTGGGAGGTGGCCGCCCTGGGTGTGATCTCCGGCGTGACCACCAACCCAAGCCTCATCGCCAAGGAGGGGCGCGATTTCACGCAGGTGGTCCGTGAAATCACCGCTTTGGTGGACGGGCCGGTAAGCGCGGAAGTCATTGGTACGGCTGCTCCAAGCATGGTGGCTGAAGCCGAAGAACTGTCCCGGATCCATCCCAATGTGGTCATCAAGATCCCCATGATCCCCGAGGGCCTGAAGGCCGTCAGCAATCTGGAACCCCGGGGCATCCGGACCAACGTGACCCTTGTTTTTTCGGCCAACCAGGCGCTTCTGGCCGCGCTGGCCGGAGCCAGCTACGTCAGCCCGTTTGTCGGGCGCCTGGACGATGCGGGGCACGACGGCATGGAAGTGGTCCGGGACACCGTGGAGATCTTTGACCTGTACGAGTTCGAGACCAGGGTGATCGCTGCTTCGATCCGGCACCCCCTGCACGTATTGGCGGCGGCCAAGGCGGGCGCGCACATCGCCACCGTGCCCTATCAGGTGCTGATGCAGATGGCCGGACACCCGCTCACTGATGTGGGCCTGCAAAAGTTCCTGGACGACTGGGCCAAGCTCAAGGGACGCTAAGGTTGGCTGGCATCCGACTCCCAGGCCCCGTATTTGTCCCTGCGGGTTCCACCAGGCAGCTTCTCGCAGGACCTGCCTGTCCTTTGGGGCGGGTTTCACCCAAGGGCTTTTGGCTCGTTATTGAATAAAAACCTTTGCGGGTGGTAATAAGAATAACGACCCTAGTCGGGAAGGAGGGTTGCTTTTGTCTGCAACCACACTGGAGGATAAAACGCTCGCCGAACTGCAAAACCTGGCCAAAGAACTTAAAATCCCAGCCTACTACCGATTCCGAAAAAAGGAGCTGATTGCCGAAATAGAGCGAACTCAACAGGATCTTGGGCCGGCTCGCGAGTCGCCCCCGCCGGAAGTAAGCCCGGTTCTCTCACCCCCCACGGCGCCGGTGGAGAGAGAACGCCAGGAACCCCGGGAGACAGAGCGGCAATATCACCAATACACTCCACACCACCCGCCCCCGCCCACCGACGCCGGCCGGATGCTGCCGGACCGGAGCCGGTTGTTCCAGGCGCAAGGCTATCTGGAAATCCTGCCGGAAGGCTACGGGTTCTTAAGGCCGTCCCAGTTCCTGCCGTCAAACGACGACATCTACGTGTCGGCTTCGCAAGTCCGCAAGTTCGACCTGCGTACCGGAGACCTGGTTTCCGGCCAGGTACGGCCGCCCAAAGACACCGAGAAGTACATGGCCCTGCTGCGGGTGGAGAGCGTGAACGGGGAAGAGGCGGCTCGTGAGCCGATCCGCCGCCGGCACTTTGACGAACTCACACCGCTGTATCCCCAGGAGCGGCTTACTCTGGAGACCACCCCCGACCGTACGGCGGCCCGGATCATCGACCTGATCTCGCCGCTCGGGAAAGGGCAGCGGGGGCTGATCGTCGCCCCGCCCAAAGCCGGGAAGACCACGCTTTTGAAGGAGATTGCCAACAGCATTACGACCAATCATCCGGAAGTGGTCCTGATGATTCTCCTGATCGACGAGCGCCCGGAGGAAGTCACCGATATCCAGCGTTCGGTCAAGGCCGAAGTGATCGCTTCCACCTTCGACGAACCGGCGGACAACCATGTCCGGGTGACGGAGATGGTGCTGGAACGGGCGAAACGCCTCGTGGAGCACAAGAAGGACGTGGCCGTCCTGCTGGACAGCATTACGCGCTTGGGGCGGGCGTACAACCTGGTGGTGCCCACTTCGGGGCGGACCCTGTCGGGCGGGGTGGACCCGGCGGCCCTGCACAAGCCCAAGCGTTTCTTCGGCGCGGCCCGCAAAATCGAGGAGGGCGGGAGCCTGACCATCCTCGCCACGGCCCTGATTGAGACCGGCAGCCGGATGGACGAGGTCATTTTCGAGGAGTTCAAGGGCACCGGGAACATGGAGCTGATTCTGGACCGGAAGATCTCGGAACGGCGCATCTTCCCGGCCATTGACGTGCAGCGTTCCGGCACCCGCAAGGAGGAACTGTTGCTCACCAGCGACGAACTAGAGCTGATGTGGTACTTCCGCAAGACCACGAACCAGATGTCCTCTTCGGACGCGATGGAACACCTGATTGAAGAGATGCGGCGCACCCGGTCCAACCACGACTTGCTGCGCAACTTCCAGGCCTTCAAGCAGGCGGCCGGCGGGCCGCCGGAAGGGTGGATGATGCCGGGCCCCCCAATCCACCGCAAATAGGACCAGGGCCGGAAATCATTGTTTAAACCGGGCCGGTTACGGAAAAACTAGCTAGCGAATGCTTGAATTCAGGAGTGTGGTGACCGACCAATGTTAAAGCGTTTGCTAGTGACCGGCTTGGCCGGTACGTTGCTGGCGGGTGCCTTCCTGCATCCGGCCGGCGCCCGGTTGGACGAGTGGATTTTGCCGGACCGGCCTTACGAGTCCCCGGCGGCTCAGGGCCTTGGGCAGGGTCGCTACGTGGTGAAAGAGGGCGACAGCCTGTGGGAAATCGCCGTGGATCACCGCGTGGATGTGGATACCCTGCTGGAGTTGAATACCATTACCAACCCGGACTTCATCCGGCCCGGCCAGTTGTTGACCGTTCCGGGCACCCGCCTGCCGCACCTGGTGCAGGAGGGTGAAAACCTGACCGCCATCGCGGCGATGTATCAGGTGACGGTGGCCGACCTGGTGCGTGAGAACGGGCTTGACGACCCGGACCGGCTGTTTCCCGGCCAGCGGCTCTCTGTCCCCGTGCGCGGGCACGGCGGCCCGGCGGCCCCGGCGGTCGGTTGGAGAAGCCTTTTGATGCCGGTTGCCGGACCCGTATCGGCCGTTTTCGGCACGCGTGCGGACGGGACACCCCATTACGGTATCGACTTTGCGGCCGATCACGGCGCGCCGATCCGGGCGGCCGAGGCCGGTCAGGTCGTATTCGCCGGTCCGGCGGGCACCTTCGGGCTGTTGGTCATCCTGGACCACGGCGACGGGATGACCACCTACTACGCCCACTGCTCGGAGATCGCGGTCTCCGGCGGGGACCGGGTCAACGCTGGGGAGATCATCGCCCGGGTAGGCGACACCGGCCGTTCGTTCGGCCCGCACCTGCACTTCGAGGTGCGCTGGAACGGCGAGCCTTACGACCCGATGCTTTACCTGACCGGATTAGGCCACGAAATCTAAAAGGGGCCAGCTCGACCCTTTTTAGCCGCTGTCGGACGTGCCGTAAAAAGGGGCCTGACCCCTTTTTCTTTTTCAGGTTTGACCGGGCCGGGGTTCCTCGGTTATTCTGTACGCGTCTGGGGAAAAGGGGGACAGTCCCCCTTTTTTCCTGCGGATGGGGGTGGGGCCGTGAAGCTTCTGTACGCCGACAGCGCGGGTGTGCTCTACGAGGATCCGGAACTTTTCGCGGCGGCCTGGACCGGGGCCGAGACCATACCTTTTCTGGAGCGGGAGGCCGTCCCTTTGCCACCCGGCTCGGACCTGGTGCTGCTTGACCAAAGGGCGCCGGTCGGCTGGGCGGCGGGAAGACCGGTCAAAGACGTCCGGCGGCTCGAGGGCGGCGGGAAGCTTTTCGCGGTGGCCGCGCTCCTGCCGGCCGGTTTTACCCGGACCCTGCTGCCGGCCTACCGGGTTTACGGGCCGACGCCCGACCTGGGCCTTTTCGGTTACACCGCGGTGGGCGCGCGGGACGGGGAACTTTTCGCGGCGGCCCTGCACACCGACGAGGAATACCGTTGGAACCCGCTTTTGTACAACGACCCGACCCTGCCCCGCCGGATCAAGGCCAAGCGTCGCCAATTCCCGACAAACCGCCTGGTGGAACACCTGGCCCACTGCGCTTGCGCCTACCACTGCCTGACGGCCCAAAACATCTTCTACGCCCGCTGGGAGGCCGGCCTCCCGGTATCTCCGGCCTGCAACGCCGATTGCCTGGGTTGCATCTCCAGACCGCCCTCCGGGCGGTGCCCTCCGGCCGGGGGCCCTCCCTCCGGGCGCCCTCCCGCCGGGCGCCCTCCCGCCCCGCAGGAGCGGATCGGCTTCGTTCCCACGGTGTCCGAGGTGGTTGAACTGGGCGTTTCCCACCTGCGGGACGGGGTGGAGCCGATCATCAGTTTCGGCCAGGGTTGCGAGGGGGAGCCCCTGCTGCAGTCAAAACTGCTTGCCCAGGCCGTCCGGGGGATTAGAAAGGCCACCGGCAGGGGGAGCATCAACCTCAACACCAACGGGGGTGACCCCGCGGCGTTGGCCGCGTTGGGCGAAGCCGCACTCGACAGCGTCCGGATCAGCCTGATCAGCGCGCGCGAGGAGATGTACACGGCCTATCACCGGCCCCGCGGCTTCGGCCTGGCCGACGTCCGCCGGAGCATAGCCGCCGCCCGTACCCGGGGTGTGTTCGTGAGCTTGAACCTCCTGACCTTTCCCGGGCTGACCGACCGGGAAGAGGAAGTCACGGCTCTCCTCGAACTCGTGCGGTCCGAAGGAGTCCACATGGTCCAACTCCGCAACCTGAACGTGGACCCGTACCGGCTCCTCAAAACCCTGCCCCCCGCGCGGGGCCGGATTCTCGGCATGCCGGCCCTCGTTTCGCGCCTGCGCCACATCCCGGACTTGCGCGTGGGCAATTTCACCATCAGCATCCGGCAAGGTCCGGCCAACTGATTCCCCTTCCGGTTCTTGCCGCCTGCTTGTCATCCACCCCCTTCCAAACCTTGCGCCCCTCCCCGAAAACCATTCCGCCGCAAGCCCCGGCTTTAGTCGCGGGGATGTTCAGATTGAGCCTGCCCCGGAGGGTATGATTCCGGCGGGCCGTATTCGTCCGTTCCGTTGTCGGGAAGAAGACAATCGGTTGGTCAGCCTGCCGACAGACCACTGGCTGGCCGGGGTGTTAAATTAAATTTAGAATTTAGAATAAAGTAACTATTCAGTTTTTTGGGGAGTAGGGTCCATTTCTTGAAGCTGGGGGGTGGAGCGTGCGATTTAGAGAGAGCGGGTGCGTAGATCCCAAATCAGATGAGGGATGGGGAGGTGGAATAAGCGCCGAAAAGCGACTCACGTCTACCGCCGCACGGGAAAGGGGATGAGTGGCGGCAAAACCTTGGAGTGAGTTGCAGCAGACCGGGAATATCCGGGAATATAAGGAGGTGCTTGGTTTATTAATGGCGGACAACAACAAACGGAATGCTGCCGATGACATCGTCACAGAAGAAAAACCGGTATCAGAATGGAAACTGATGTTCAAGACCGAGGACTGGTGGGCCGTTTGGCTTGGCCTGATCCTGCTCGTGGTCGGGGTTCTGATCTTCTTCCCAAACCCGCCGGCGGACCTGGGCGCCAAGATCGCGGAGAACCAGGCGATCATGCAGGTGGAGGAGGAGCGGGCGCCGTTTCGCACCATGGCCTACCTCAACGCCGAACGGGCGCTGAGCGGGCTCCGGGCGCGCGACGAGGAGCCCGGGAAGACGATCGGCACCTATCTGGGGACCACCGCGCGCTGGAAGGACAGCCCGGTTGAGGCCTTTTACCGCAGCGACGAGGAGGCGGCCCGGCGGGCGGAAGCCGCCCAACCGCGCTGGGAGACGGCCCAGGCAAACCTGGAGGCCGCCAAGGCCAAAGCGGAGGAGGCGGAGGCTCTGGCCGCCGCGGCCGGTTTCCAGGACCGGCAGCTGAACGAACAGGCCCAGGCGGCGATCGCCGGCTGGCAGAAGGAGCGTGCCGCAGAGTCGAGCGCCCGGAAGGCGGCGACGACCGAGAAAGGCTATAACTACATCCCGGGCTGGCTGGTCCTGGGCCTGGGGATGATGATCTTCTGGGGCCTGGGCGCCAGGGTGATGGGGCAGAGCTTCGGGAAGTTGCTCGTCGCCTTCCCGGCGATCTTTATCATGACCATCATCGCCTTCATCATCGGCAACCACGAGACGATCCGGGCCTTGGGCTTCTCGTATGTGCTGTGGGCCATTTTCTTGGGCCTGATCATCGCCAACACGGTCGGGACGCCGCGCTGGCTGAAGCCGGCTCTGATGACCGAGTTCTACATCAAGACCGGTCTGGTGTTGCTCGGCGCCAGCATCCTGGTCGGCAAGATCGCGCTGATCGGCATTCCGGGGATCTTCGTGGCCTGGGTGGTCACCCCGATCGTGTTGATCGCCACCTTCTGGTTCGGCCAGACGGTGCTCAAGGTGCCGTCTAAAGAGCTGAACATCACGGTGTCGGCCGACATGTCGGTGTCCGGCGTTTCGGCGGCCATCGCCGCCGCTGCGGCCTGCCGCGCGAAGCGCGAGGAACTGACCCTGGCCGTCGGGATATCCATGGTGTTCACCTCAATCATGATTTTCGCGATGCCGGCCATGATCCACGCGCTCGGCATGCCGGGCTGGAAAGAGGGCGCCGGAGAGGTGGTGGCCGGGGCCTGGATCGGCGGGACGGTCGACAACACCGGAGCGGTGGTCGCCGCCGGGGAGTTGGTCGGACCGGTAGCCATGTACACGGCGGCCACCATCAAGATGATCCAGAACATCACGATCGGGGTCATGGCGTTCTGCATTGCGGCGTACTGGGCCCTGAAGGTGGAACGCGAGCGCACCGGCGTGGCCGGGAAGGTCGACTTGAGCTTCAAGACGGCCATGGCCGAGATCTGGCGCCGTTTCCCCAAGTTCATCCTCGGTTTTGTCGCGGCGTCGGTCGTGTTCTCGGTCATCTTCGGCGTCAAAGGCGCCCCCTGGGGCGAAGCGATGGTCGAGCAGGGTGTCCTGGCCGGGTGGGCCAACGGCCTGCGGGAGTGGTTCTTCGGCCTCGCCTTCATCAGCATCGGCCTGTCGACCAACTTCCGTGAGCTGTGGGTCTACCTCAAGGGCGGCAAGCCGGTTATACTGTATGTGCTCGGCCAGTCGTTCAACATCCTGTTGACGGTCGCGATGGCGTACATCATGTTTATGTGGCTCTTCTACCCGCTCACGCAGCGCGTCCTGGCCATGTAAGTCATATAAGTCACCCTGAGGGGGGCGCTTGGATTGTCTGGAGCGGATTTTGGACCGGGCGGGCCGCCCGGTCCGCCCGGCACCATCCGCCGGCGGCTGATGATGCTGATGGTCGCCGTGGCGGCGGTCATCGCTTTTCTTTCGGCGGCGCCGGCCCTGGAACGTCTGCCGGGCCTCGGCGCCCGGATTGAGGTCCTGCGCGAAAGCGGCGTGGATGCCGGTGCTTTCTGGTGGGCGGACGTGCCTCAAGTGAAAGAAGGCGAACGCCACATCCGGCGCAGTCAATGACGCTTGAGCCGGGACCGGGAGCAGGAAAATCGCCTGGTGCGGGAGGTTGGTGCTGGTGGGCCTGTCGGTGAACGCGAAATACCGTCTCATTCTCGAGCGTGAAGAGCAATTCGCCAAGGCGTTGGCTTACCGGGTGGTGGATCCGCCGGAAATGTCGCCCTGGTTGGTCATCGCCCCATTTTATATCATTTTCGTTTGGTACCAAAACCACAGGCTCAGGGCCGGTGCAGAAACGTTTTCCCAGGAATTCCTGGTGACCAAGAAACACGCCCTCAGTGCCGCCCTGGACCTGGCGGCCGGGGGCGGGCGCGACAAGCGGCAAGCTTTGGAAGCCTTTCGGGATACGGGCGAGAATCACCCGAATCAGGCGGCGGTCCGGGCGGTGCGCCTGAGACAGACGGCCGAAATGGAACTCTTGATCGACCATTACGTGAGACTCCTGCAGGCCGACGGGACGAGCTACGACGACCTGGTCAAAGACGCCTACCAAACCCGGTCCGCCTACCTGGATTTCACCGAGCGGTTGGAGCAGGCCGAAAAAGCGGTGATCTGCGAGGCGGTGCGGCTGACGGCAAAAGCCGAGGGGGACTTGTTTGGAAGTCACCGGCAAGATGGAGAAGGCCGTTGAAGAGCTCCGGGGTCAGGAGGCCCAAACGGTGTTCGGCGGCTGAAGGGCCTTAGCGGCCGACCGGCCGGCGCCCTCAGGCGCCGCAGGCCTTGTCGCAGGCCTTGCCGCATTGCCGGCCGACCGGCGGAAAAGGGTTGGCGAGAGAGGCTGCGGCCGGGCCGGCTTGAGAATTCTCAAGCCGGCCCGGGAAGCTCCGCGAGCTTAGTTCCCGGACAGGGCACGGCAGGGCACGCGTGTCAGTTGACTGGTTTTGAGCAGATACTATAGAATGTTCCTTGGTACCTTACCAATTGAGCCTCCCGGCACAAGACGGCTCAGGGGTTTTGCATCAACGCGGGGGTCATTGGCCGCCTTTTTTTTGGAGGAAAACGAAATGGCGGAGCCTAAAAAGGTCATCAGTTTCCGCCTTCCCCTGGGAGCGGATCTTAAGTACAGCCTTCTTCTGACGCTCTTTCTTTTCGCCTTCTGGGTGGTGCTGTCCGGAAGGCTTGAAGCGCGGTACTTGATTATCGGTTTTCTGACGGCGCTGGGCGTGACGGTGATCACCAGGCCTTTCTCCGTCTTGCCCCGGGACAGCGCCGCCGGCGGCACGCCGGTTTCGGTCTGGGGCTTGCCCTGGCTGCGCCTGCTCGCGTTCCTGCCGTGGCTGTTTTGGGAGCTGGTGAAATCAAGCATATCCATGGCCTGGGTGGTCCTGCAGCCGAAAATGCCCATCGACCCGCAGGTCATCCGGTTTGAAAAGCATTTCCCGCACCCGGTGGGCTACCTTGTGCTGGCCAACGCCATCACCCTGACACCGGGCACTCTCACCGTGGACGTGCAAGACGGCCGGTTCACCGTCCACTGCGTGCAGAAGGCGACGGCCGAGTCGCTGGCGCCCGCGGAACGCGAGGGCGAGATGCCGCGGCGGGTCGGCCTTGTCTTTGGTGCCGCGCGGCAAGTCGACCTGGTCCCGGAAGACGACGACAACGGCGAGGAGCAATAGGCCGTGCATTACTTTCTGCTGGCCCTCATTGTGGCCATCGGGGCCCTGAATATCCTGGTGCTCTTCGGCCGGATCATTCCGGGGCCGACCGTTTTCGACCGTCTGGTCGGGGTGAGCCTCATCGGCACGAACACCATCATCCTGTTCCTGTTGCTGGGGGCCGTGTGGGAGCGGTTGGACATGGTGGTCAACGTGGCCCTGGCTTATGCGGTGGTGGGGTTCATCACCCTGTTGGTGCTGGCCAAGTATTTCGAGGGCAAGAGCGAGGAGGACGCCGAATCATGACCTATGTGGCCGCCGCCCTGATGCTGGCCGGGTTTTTTCTGCTGCTGGTGGGGACCATCGGTGTGCTGCGCCTCCCCGACTTCTTCACCCGCCTGCACGCCGTGGGCAAGTGCGACACCCTGGGGATGCTGCTTTTTATCGCCGGGCTGATGGTCTACGAAGGATTGAGCCTTACTGCCCTGAAGCTGTTGCTCATCTGGATTTTCTTGGCCATCGCCAATCCCACGGCGACCCACATCTTCAGCCGCGCGGCCTACCGCGCCGGCCTGAAGCCGTGGACCCGCGGCAAGGAGGGAGCCGGCTGATGGAACTGGTACAGGTGGTATTGCTGCTGGTCCTGATCGGCTGCGCCCTCGTGGCCCTGGGGGCGACCGACCTGCTGGTCGCCGTGGTCCTCTTCGGGGCTTTCGGCTTCGCGTCGGCCATACTATTCACCCTGATGAACGCGGTCGACGTCGGTTTTGTCGAAGCCATCATCGGGACGGTCATGACTGTGATTTACATTTCCGTCCTGTCCGGCCTGGAGAGGAGGTCGTCCCGTTGAAAAGGGCCACCCTGTTTTTCCTGGCGCTCATCGGCGGCCTCTTCATCTACGCCTCTTTCGACCTGCCGCCCGTGGGCGACCACCAGTCGCCGGCGGCGGTGCACGTTTCGCCGCGTTACATCGAATCCGCTTACGAGGAGACGGGCACGCGGAACATGGTGGTCGCGGTGCTGGCGGACTACCGCAGCTTCGATACATTGGGCGAGGTGCTGGTCATCGTCATCGCCGGTCTGGCCATCGTCTCCATTCTCAGTGCCAGGGGGCCGCACTGCCCGCTGGACGACCACTGACCAAAAGCGTTCGGATAAAGCCGAGCGGTCACCTGAACGTAATGGCTTGTTACCCGAACATAATGGCTTGCTACCTGAATCCGGCTCGGTAACTTGGGAGGCGCGGACTTAGATGCACAGTGGGTTCGGCGGTATTGTCCTGAATATCGCGTTCCGGTTTTTGCTGCCCTTCATCCTGGTATTTGCCGTCGCCGTCCTGATGCACGGTCACCACAGCCCCGGCGGGGGCTTCCAGGCCGGGGCGCTCTTGGGCCTGGCGGTGATTCTCGTCCAGCTCGTCCAGGGCCGGGACGCCAAGTGGGTGGGCCGCCGGGAGGCGGTGACCCTGTCCTGCGCCGGCGCCTTGATCTACCTGGGTATCGGCACGCTTTCCTTCTTTTGGGGCGGCAACTTCCTGGACTACGGGGTGGTCCCCGTGGAGGCGACGGCGGCCAAGGCCCGCGCGCTTGGCATCCTGGGCATTGAAGTCGGGGTCACCCTGGCGGTGATGGGGGTCACGATCATTATGTTCGACTCGCTGACCCGTGAGAGGAGAGAAGAGTAGCGGTGTTCGGCCAGTACTACCACTTGCTCGACCACCTCGCCGGCTACGCGAGCTGGTGGCTGATCGGGGTGCTTTTTTTGATCGGCCTCTACGGGATCATAGTGAAGGAAAACCTGCTTAAAAAGATCATGGCCTTGAATGTGATGCAGGTGGCCGTGATCCTGTTCTTTCTGAACACGGCGCAGAAATCCGGGGCCACGCTGGCGGTGCTGCTCCCCGGGGAGACGGCCGGCGCCGTGGACGTCTACGTCAATCCGCTGCCCGCCGCCCTGATGCTCACCGCGATCGTGGTCAGCCTGGCGGTGATGGGCGTGGCCATGGCCCTGGTGATCCAGGTGTACCGCTGCTACGGCAGCCTGGAGGAGCCCGAAGTGCTCAGGAGGATGCACAAATGAACGAACACCTCCCGATCCTCCTCATCATCATCCCCCTGATCGTGGCCATGGCGGCGCGCCTGTCGGTCCGGCTGTCGGTTCCGTTCACCCGGGGCCTGGTCCTGGCGGCGGCGCTGGCCGTGTTGGCCTGCGGGGCCGGGGCGCTGGCCGAAACGCTGGCCCGGGGGGAACCGTGGTCCTACCACGTGTCCGGCTGGCCGCCGCCCTGGGGCATCGAACTCGTCATCGATCCCCTGTCGGGCGGCCTGGCCGTCCTGGTCGCTTTCTTCGGCCTGGCCGCCCTGGTGTATGCCGGGCCGTACCTGCAGGGCCGGACGCCGCGGGAGCAGGGGAGCTTTTACGCCCTTTTCCTGCTCACCATGGCCGGCCTCTTGGGCATGTGCGTCACCGGCGACCTCTTCAACCTGTTCGTGTTCCTGGAGATCTCGTCGCTGGCGGCGTACGCCCTGATCGCTTTCGGGGGGCGCCGGGCGATCGTGGCCGCCCTGCGCTATCTGATCATCGGCACGGCTGCCGCCTGTTTCTACCTCTTGGGGGTCGGCTACCTCTACGCGGTGACTGGCTCCCTGAACATGGCCGACCTGGCGGTACTGTTGCCGCCGCTTATGGATTCACCGGCGGTCATCCTGGCCGTGGTCCTCATCGTGGCCGGCCTGGGGATCAAGACGGCGCTCTTCCCGCTCCACGGCTGGCTGCCGGACGCGTACAGCTACGCGCCGGCCCCGGTGCTGGCCTTCCTGGCCGCGGTGATGACCAAGGTGAGCGCCTACGCCCTGTACCGGATCCTGTACTTCGTGACCGAGGCCGCCGGGCCGGTCTCCGTGACCCTGGAGGTGCTCGGCTGGATGGCGGCCGCCGGGATCCTGTTCGGTTCGGTAATGGCGATCGCCCAGCGCGACTTCTGGCGGATGCTGGCCTACTCCAGCGTGGCCCAGGTGGGGTACATCATTCTCGGGCTGGCGGTGGGCAACGTGCTGGCGCTCTACGGCGCGCTCCTGCACATCGTCAGTCACTCGTTGGCGAAGGGCGGGCTCTTTTTCGTCGCCGGGGGCGTGAACTGGGAAACCGGTGTGCGGCGGGTGCCGGACTTCGTGGGCATGGCCGGCAAAATGCCGCTCACCATGGCCGCCTTTGTGGTCGCCGCGTTCTCCATGATCGGGCTGCCGCCCACGCTGGGGTTCTTCAGCAAGTGGTACCTGGTCCTGGGGTGTCTGGAGGCCGGCGCCTGGGTGTTTGTGGCGGTGCTCATCGTGAGCAGCCTTCTGACGGCGGTCTACTTCTTCCGGGTGATTGAGAACGCCTACCTGAAGGGCAAGGACGACGCGCGCGCCGCACCGCCGTTCCGGCCGGCCGGGCGGCGGTTCAGGCTGGAGCTGCCGGCCGGCATGCTGCTGCCGATCCTGGTGCTCAGCATCGGCGTGGCGGTCCTGGGCCTTTTCAACGAGCAGATCATCAGCAACGTGATCCACTACGCGCTGCCGGGGATGTTGCCTTAGATGACGGCTGAAGCTGTGTTCTCCGTAGCGCCCCTGGTGGCCGTGCTCATCTCCCTCGCCGCCGCCGGGCTGATCCTGTTCTGCGGCGGGCGTCCGGACCTGCGGGAGGGCGTGACCATGGTGGCGGCGGTGGCCAAGTTCGCCGTCGTCCTGTCCATGCTGCCGGCGGTTCTCGGCGGGGCGGTGGTGGAGACGGCGCCGCTCGACATTGCCAGGGGCATCGCCCTGCACTTCCGGGTGGACGCCTTCGGCCTGCTGTTTGCCCTGCTGGCCTCGGGCTTGTGGATTATCACTTCGGTGTACTCCATCGGTTACATGCGGAGCTTGAAGTACGGGCACGAGACCGGTTACTACGCCAGTTTCGCCGTGTGCCTCTCGGCGGCGGCGGGTATCGCCATGTCCGGCAACCTTTTGACGTTCTTCATCTTCTATGAGATCCTGACCATCGCCACCTACCCGCTGGTCGTTCACCGGCGGAACGCGGAAGCGGTGTCCGGGGGCCGGGAGTATATGGTGTACCTGCTTCTGGCCGGGCAGGTGCTCTTCATCGCCGTGGCTTGGGCCCACTACCTGGTTCCGGGCGCCGCGTTCACCCCGGGCGGGTTCCTGGCGGGCGCCGGGGCGTCGGTGCTGGCGCTGCAGGCGTTGTTCGTGCTGTTCATGGTCGGGGTGGGCGTGAAGGCGGCCGTCATCCCTTTGCACGGCTGGCTGCCGACGGCGATGGTGGCGCCGACGCCGGTGAGCGCCTTGTTGCACGCCGTGGCGGTCGTGAAAGCGGGGGCGTTCGCGGTGGTGCGGGTGACCGGGTTCGTGTTCGGGCCGGAGTTGATGGGTGAGTTGGGCGTGGGCGTGGTCCTGGCCTGGCTGGCGGCGGCGACGATCATCTTCGCCTCGTTGCGGGCGCTGTCCGAGGACCACCTGAAGCGAAGGCTCGCCTACTCGACGGTCAGTCAACTGTCGTACGTGGTGCTGGGCGCCGCCCTGGCCACGCCGGCGGCGATGCTGGGGGCGATGTTCCACATCGTGGCCCACGCCTTCATGAAGATCACCCTGTTCTTCTGCGCGGGAGCGATCTACGCCACCACGCACAAGGAATATATCCGGGAGCTGGACGGGCTGGGCCGGCGGATGCCGTACACCATGGGCGCCTTCGCGGCCGCCGCGCTGGCCATCACCGGCATGCCGCTCCTGGTCGGGTTCGTCAGCAAGTGGAACCTGGGGCTGGGCGCGGTCCAGGCCGGGCAGCCGGTGTTCATCGCCGTGCTGATCGGCAGCGCGCTCCTTAATGCCGCTTACTTCTTCCCGATCGTGTACCGCGCCTATTTCGGGCGGGCCGGGGAGGAGGCGGCGCACGCCGCCGGGGAGGCGCCGGAGGTGGCGATACCGGCGGCTGGAGAACAGGTGGCCGCGGCCGGAGAAACGGTGGCGCCGGGCGGGGAGGCGAAGCCGAGCATGCTGGTGCCGCTTTTGATCACCGCGGCGGCGGCGCTGGTGCTGGGCGTGCTTCCGAACCTCGGCCTGCAGTTCTACACGCTGGCCCAGATGGCGGCTGCGGCCGTGGCGGGCGGCGGCCCGGGGCCGGCCGGAGGGGGAATGTGAATTGAAACACCCAACGCCAAACCCGTCTCGCGGGCGATTTCGGGGCCTGGGTCCGGCGGGAGGGGGAATGTGACGTGAAGAAGTGGCTTTTCATCGCGCTCGTGGGGGCGCTGGCGTTGAGTTTCGTGGCCGACCTCCTGCTCCGGGAGAGCTATGGTCACGGTAAATTCTGGTGGCACAAACTTTACGGCTTCGACCTGCTGTTCGGCTTTTTGGGCTGTCTGGCCATTGTGTGGGTGTCCAAGGTGCTGGGCAAGCACTTCGTGCAGCGCGGCGAAGACTACTACGACAGGTGAGCGCGGGTTTTATGCCGATGATACATCCTTCAGTATTTCTGGCGGCCGGGGCGCTATTGGTCCTGGTCCTGCCAGCCAAATGGCGGTATGTCGGCCTCCTGGGCGGGCCGGTTTTGGCCGTGCTGGCGGTGTTCGGCCTCCAGCCCGGCACGGTCGTGCCTTTCCCGTTCCTGGGCTTCGAGCTCCAGGTGCTGCGCGTGGACGCCCTGGCCCGCGTGTTCGGGATCATCTTCGCGACGATGGCGCTTCTGGGGGCCGTATACGCGCTGCACGTGAAAACGCGGGGCGAGCACGCGGCGGCGCTTCTCTACGCCGCGGGGTCTTTGGGCGTGGTTTTCGCCGGCGACTGGTTGACACTTTTCCTCTGCTGGGAACTGATGGCTGCCTCGTCGGTGTTTTTGATCTGGTTCCGGGGGCGGCCCGCATCGCTGGCCGCAGGCTTCCGGTACCTTCTGGTGCACTTCTTGGGCGGGAACCTCTTGCTCGGCGGCATTCTGCTGCTGATGAGCCAGGGCAGCCTGACCGTGACCTCCCTGACCGGCACCGGCGGCCCGGCCTTCTGGCTGATTCTGGCCGGGGTGGCCGTCAACGCGGCGATCGTGCCCCTGCACGCCTGGCTGACCGACGCCTACCCGGAGGGCACCGTGACCGGCAGCGTTTTTTTAAGCGCGTTCACGACCAAGGCGGCCGTGTGCGTTTTGATCCGGGTGTTCCCCGGCACCGAACTTTTGATCTGGGCCGGCGTGATTATGGCCCTCTACGGGGTGGTGTACGCCGTCCTGGAAAACGACGCCCGCCGCCTGCTGGCCTACCACATCGTCAGCCAGGTGGGGTACATGGTGGCCGGGGTGGGCATCGGCACGGAGCTGGCCATAAATGGCGCCACGGCCCACGCCTACAGCCACATCCTGTATAAGTCGCTCCTCTTTATGGGCGCGGGCGCGGTGATTTACGCCACTGGGAAGAGTAAGTTCACCGAGCTGGGGGGCATCGCCCGGGCCATGCCGGTGGTGGTGGTCCTGTACATGATCGGCGGTTTCTCCATCTCCGGAGTGCCGCTGTTCAACGGGTTCATCAGCAAATCCATCGTGGTGTACTCGGCCGAGGCGAGCGGGCTGGCGCTGGTCGCCCTGCTGCTGCACCTGGCCAGCGTCGGAACCTTCCTGAGCACCGGCTTGAAACTGCCGTACTTCATGTTCTTCGGCGAGAACCGCCACAACCTGCGGCCGGCGAAACTGCCGCTGAACATGTACGTGGCCATGGGCGGCGGCGCTTTCCTGTGCACCCTTTACGGCGTTTACCCGGCCCTTCTGTATGCCGAGCTGCCGTTCCCGCTGGCCTACGAACCGTTTTTGGTGCTGAAGGTCGTGCTTACCGTGCAGCTTCTCCTGGCCACCGCCGCGGGTTTCTGGCTGTACCTCGAGAAACTCGGCGGGGAGCCCACGGTGTCGCTGGACTTCGACTGGTTCTACCGCAAGCCGGCCGCCGCCCTGCTCGGGCGCACGCTTGACGGTATGCGCGGGGTCAAGGGCGCGGTGGAGGGCTGGGGCGCGGCGTTTTTCCGGGTTGCGGCCCCTTACGTCCGCAACCCGCTCCTGGTGGGGGTGGACCTGTTGCGGAACACCAGCTACCGGGCGGCCCGCCGGCTCGACCAGGACGGCTGGAGCGGCCGGGTGCCCTACGATGAAAACCAGCACCGCTTCCCGACCGGGCTCAGCGTGCTCTGGAGCCTCGTGTTCCTGAGCCTGATGGCGGTGTTCCTGTATGCCGGGCTCCTGTAGCTTCGTTACCGGGTCCGTCCGTCGTTCCGGTTTTTCTACCCGTGAACCCACGCCCGTGGCACGGAGGAAAAGTCGTGAAGATTTGAGCCGCCCCCGCCCCTGCAGGTCAAGCTCCTTTTCTAAAAATCGCACTGAATAAAGTCGACTAAATCGCACATAATGCGTATGATATAAGTGAACACAACACAAGCGAAAGGAGTGAATGACATGCGTGTGTCAGCCACCGAATTCAAGATGAACATGGGCAAGTATATCGAGCGCGCCGCCGTTGAGGACATCATCATCACCCGCAACGGAAAGGATGTTGCGCTCCTCACAAACGTCGAGGGCAAAAGGAAAGACGCGCTCAAATCCCTGCGCGGCATTATAAAGGGTGCCGAACTCACCCGCGGCCAAATCCGCGAGGAAAGGTTGGGCAGGTACCGTGAAAATTCTAATTGACACCAACGTCATCATTGATTACCTTGCCGACCGGGCACCCTTCGCGGATCATTCCGAACAGGTGCTGGCTCTCTGCGAGAACGGAGAGGTCGACGGTTTGGTTACGGCCAACGCAGTTACCGACATCTACTATGTGGTGCGCAAAGTGGCCGGGAGAGAAAAAACGCTGGAAGCCATCCAGACGCTCTGTTCCATCTTGGATATTGCGGACGTAGGGAAAGCCGATATCCTGAACGCGATGGAACTTGATATGCCCGACTATGAGGATGCTCTGGCCGCACAGTGTGCAAAGCGTATCAAGGCCGACTGCATCGTCACGCGTGATGTCGCCGGCTACGCCAACTCGCCGGTTCCGGCAAAAGAACCTGCCGCCTTCCTTGAAGCAGTTTGAATAACAGATTAGGCGCTTTTCCTTTCTTGCGCCGGGTAGCGCCGGTGTGTTAACATTAAAACTGCGGTTTTGAAAGTTCCGGATAAGAGAGGTGACGAACGATGAAGGAGAAGCTTCACCCGGGCTACCAGAAGGCCAAGATAGTGTGTGTGTGCGGGGCGCAGTTCGAGGTTGGGTCCACCAGGAAGGAAATGCGCGTGGATATCTGCTCGAAGTGCCACCCCTTTTATACCGGCCAGCAGCGCACGGTGGAGACCCACGGCCGGGCCGACAAGTTCCGCCGCAAGTACGGGCTCGCCAAGTAGCACACCTCAAAAGGATTCGGGCCGGAATAGCAGAGCGAAGCTCTGCTATCTGCTTGACGGGAAGAGAGTGTAATGAAAAAGCCCTTCAGCTATGGGGGCCAGGCGGTCATCGAGGGCGTGATGATGCGGGGGCCCCGCACCTGGGCGGTCGCCGTCCGGTGCCCGGACAATACGGTGGAGGTGGAAACCCGGGCGGTGGAAACGGTCACCACCCGGTACCCCTTTTTGAAGTGGCCGCTCATCCGGGGTACGGTGGTGCTGGTCGAATCTTTGGTGATCGGCGTCCGCGCCTTGAGCTTTTCGGCCACCAAGGCGGCCGGCGAGGAGGAGAAGCCCATCTCCCCGCTGGAGATGGCATTCACCATCGGGTTGGCGTTCGGGCTGGCCATTCTGCTTTTCATCGTCCTGCCCGTGTTTTTGGCCCACCTCTTAACGCCGCTGGTGGAGGGGCGGGTCGGCCAGAACGTGATCGAGGGCCTGCTCCGGGTCGGCGCTTTTTTGGCCTACGTGGCCGGGGTCGGCCTGATGCCCGACATCAAGCGGGTGTTCCAGTACCACGGGGCCGAGCACAAGGTCATCAACGCCTACGAGGCGGGGTCCGAACTGAGCCCCGAGGCGGTGCAGCGGTTCTCGCCCCTGCACCCGCGCTGCGGCACCAGCTTTTTGCTGGTGGTAATCGTGCTCAAGGTCTTTATTTTCAGCTTTTTGGCCACCGACCCCCTTTGGTGGCGCGTGTCCTCGCGGATACTGCTGCTGCCGGTGGTGGCCGGACTGGCCTACGAATTGATCAAGCTCACGGCCCTGTTGTACGCCCGGTTTCCGTCGGCCAGGCTGGTGCTGGCGCCGGGGCTGGCGGTGCAGCGGCTGACCACGCGGGAGCCCGACGACAGCCAGGTGGAAGTGGCCCTGGCGGCCTTCGAGGCCGTGCGGGCAAGAGAAGAGGGAGACAGGGATGTTCGCCAAGCTGGACCGTCTGGAAGCGAAATACGAGGAACTCAATAGGCTGATGTCCGACCCGGCGGTCTTGCAGGACCAGGAGCGCTGGCGGGGCTACGTGAAGAGCCACGCCGAGATCGGCGAAGTGGTCGCCGTCTACGGGGAATACAAGCGGGTGGCCGCCGAGATGGAAGGCGCGCGGCAGATGCTCCGGGACGAGCAGGACGCCGAGATGCGCGAGTTGGCCGAGAGCGAGGTCGAGGTGCTGCGGGAGCGGTCGGACGAGCTGATGCGGCGCCTGCGCGTTCTTTTGCTGCCCAAGGACCCGAACGACGAGAAGAACGTCATCATCGAGATCCGGGCGGGCACGGGAGGGGAGGAGGCGGCCCTTTTCGCGGGGGACTTGTTGCGGATGTACCTGCGCTACGCCGAACGCCGGGGCTGGCGGGCCGAAATGTTGAACGCCAACGAGACCGACCTTGGGGGGATCAAGGAGGCGATCGTCCTGCTGGAGGGACGGGGCGCCTACAGCGAGTTGAAGTTCGAAAGCGGCGTCCACCGGGTGCAGCGGGTGCCGGCCACCGAATCGGGCGGGCGGATTCACACCTCGGCGGCCACCGTCGCCGTGCTGCCGGAGGCCGAGGAAGTGGACGTGGAAATCCGGCCGGAGGAGCTGCGGGTCGACGTGTTCTGCTCCACCGGCCCCGGGGGCCAGTCGGTGAACACCACCCAGTCGGCGGTGCGGGTCACCCACCTGCCCACCGGCATCGTGGTCAGTTGCCAGGACGAGAAGTCGCAGCACAAGAACCGGGACAAGGCGATGAAGGTGCTGCGGGCGCGGCTCTTGGACAAGGCGCAGCAGGAGCAGCAGGAGCAGATCGCTTCGAGCCGGAAGACCCAGGTCGGCACCGGCGACCGGAGCGAGCGGATCCGGACGTACAACTTCCCCCAGAACCGGGTGAGCGACCACCGCCTGAACCTGACCCTCTACCGCTTGGAAGAGGTGCTGCAGGGCGACCTGCACGAGTTCGTCAGCGCCCTGATTACCAGCGACCAGGCCGAAAAACTCAAAACCCTCGACTAAAAAAAGGGCCGGACCCCTTTTCCCCATCAAGGGGGGCAAAAAGGTGTCAGACACCTTTTTCTGTTTTCTTTAGGATCGTTACGGCCTATTCCAACTGAGAGCAGAGGGTTTCCTAAATTCGGGTTCTTATTGTCAGCCATTAAAGTAGCAGGAAAAGGAAAAAGAAAGAAAGAAAAGAAAATATGTCTATATAGCAACTCGTGGGGAGGTGAAACTAATGCCAAGGCCGGTAAGGGGTTCGGTTGACGGTTATATCTACCATGTACTGAACCGGGGGAATGCCAAACAGACAGTCTTCCATAAGGAATTTGACTACCGGGTTTTCATTGGGCTAATCGGAGACTTCAAGGAGAGATTCCCTGGTGTCAAACTGCTGGCTTACTGTTTAATGCCTAACCATTTTCATTTTGTTCTACGGCCGGAACAAGGTAGCGATTTGAGCAAGTTCATGCAACAGCTTGTGACAACCCACGTCCTTCGTTATCACAAACACCACGGAACCAGCGGTCACTTGTGGCAGGGGCGGTTCAAGAGTTTCGTAATCCAGGATGATGATCACCTGTTGACCGTGCTGAGGTATGTTGAAGGAAATCCTGTCCGGGCGGGTCTAACCGATTCGGCTGAGAAATGGCCCTGGTCTTCCCACCGGGAGAGAGTGCAAGGTGCTCGTGTACTAGTAGATGAAAGCCCGATAGAGTTGCCTGCCGACTGGAGAGCATATGTGGATGAGCCTCTGACTCTGAAGGAATTGGAGACACTTCGTGAGAGCGTGGTTCGTCAGTCACCGTTTGGAGAACGGATCTGGTGTCTGCAGGCGGCACGGGAGCTGGGGTTCGAATCAACTCTGAAGCCGAGAGGTCGGCCGAGAAAAGCGTAGTCAAGTAGCAATTGTGTATCCACTGGAGAGCGGGTGAATCAATGTCTGACCCCATTATTACGGTTGGAAAGGCGCTGGCTTGGGCTCGGACGGTGCTCCGGACCGGTGAAGGCGAGACCCCGGCCCTCGATGCGACTGTGCTCCTAAGCACGGTTCTCGGGTGTGACCGGGTTGACCTGTACCGGGAGCCGGAACGGATTTTGACTGATATTGAACGGGGTCGGTTTGAGCAAATGGTGAGTGACCGGCTTGAGGGACGACCGGTGGCCTACCTCACCGGGCAGCGGGAGTTCATGGGCCTGGATTTTTTGGTAACGCCCGAAGTGTTGGTGCCACGCCCGGAGACCGAATTGATTGTCGAAGAGGCTCTCCGGCTAATCCACGGTGGCCCGGAGGACTCGGTAGTGGTGGACGTCGGAACGGGCAGCGGCGCCATCGCCGTCAGCCTGGCTCGGCATGCCCCGTCGGCGCGTGTGCTGGCCACCGATCTTTCGGAGGCAGCACTTTCGATCGCCCGGCAGAACGCCGAGCGCTACCGGGTCAAGGTCGAGTTCCTGCTCGGCGACCTCCTGGAACCCATCCTGGTTGCACTGGCTGGCCAAATAGACGTAATTGCAGCCAACCTGCCATACGTCCCGACCGCCCAAATTGACACCCGGCCCCCGGCGGTAAGGGCCGAGCCGCGTGTCGCCCTTGACGGTGGGGGGCCGGATGGTTTGGGCCTCTACCGAAGGTTGATTCCGCAAGCATTCCGGTTCCTACGCCCGGGTGGGCATCTTTTGTTTGAAATCGGTCCTGGGCAGGGTGGGACGGCCCTGGCTTTGGTGCCGCGGGCGAGGTGGGAGAGCAGAATTATGCCGGACTTGGCGGGGTGGGAGCGTGTGGTTATTGCACGCAGGATTTGATGGCCCCGCCAGTTGGACTTACGACCAGGCAAAGCCCCCAGCGGAAAGTCAGAGAAGGGAAAAAGGTGTCTGACACCTTTTTCTGGGGGGTTGGTGGTATACTACCACCGGTGACAAATAATAGATGACGACGAGGATGATAATGACGACGGGGATGAAATCGCCGGAAGAAGAAGGCCGGATTACGACTGTCCACTGGCGGGTTGACCCGTACTTCCCCGACCCCCGGGCTGTGGCGGCGGCCGCCGCCATGATCCGCGCGGGCGGGCTGGTCGCCTTCCCGACCGAGACCGTCTACGGTCTCGGGGCCAACGCCCTGGACCGGAAGGCGGTCAAGCGCATCTTTGCGGTGAAGGGGCGGCCGGACGACAACCCCCTGATCGTGCACATCGCCGAGCGCGCCGAAATCACCAGCCTGGTGCGGGACCTGCCGCCGCAGGCCGAAAAGCTCATCGGCCTCTTCTGGCCCGGCTCGCTTACCCTGGTGCTGCCGCGCTCCGGCCGGGTGCCCCCGGCGGTCACCGCCGGCCTGGACAAGGTGGCGGTCCGCATGCCCGCCCACCCGGTGGCCCTGGCCCTGATCCGGGAGGCCGGCGTTCCGGTGGCGGCGCCCAGCGCCAACACCTCCGGCCGTCCCAGCCCCACCACGGCCGCGCACGTGCTGGAGGACCTGGACGGGCGGATCGAGGCCGTCCTGGACGGCGGCCCGGTCCCGGTCGGCGTGGAGTCCACCGTGCTCGACCTCACCGTGTCGCCGCCGGTGATCCTGCGTCCCGGCGGCGTAACCGGGAAGCAGTTGGCCGCGGTACTTGGAACGGTCGTCCACCATTCGGAAAAAGCGCCCGGGCGGCCCCAAGCCCCCGGGATGAAATACCGGCACTACGCGCCGCGGACCCCGCTGGTGCTGGTGGAAGGCCCGCCGGGCGCGGTGACCGCCCGCATCCGCGAGCTGGCCGCCGAAGCGGGTGCGGCGGGGGAGCACGTGGCTGTTTTGGCCCGGACGGGCACAGCCGCCTTCTATGCGGGCGTCCCGGTCGTCCCCTGCGGCAAAAGCGGTGACCCCGGCAGCACCGCCGCCGCGTTGTACGGCGCCCTGCGGGAGTGCGACGCCTTGGGGGCCGATCTGATCCTGGCCGAAGGTCTGGCGGCTGAAGGCCTGGAAGGCATGGGCCGGGCGGTAATGAACCGGTTGCGCAAGGCGGCCGCCAAAATCATCGTCGTGGAGGCCGGGTCTTGAGCGCCGGCACAGTGCTCCTGCTGGCGGGCGCGCTGGGCACGGACGCCTTCTCCCTGTGCTTGGGGCTCGGGTTGAATGGATTCCGGCGGCGGCTGGCCTGGATGCTGGTCGGCCTGATCGTCGCGCTGCACATAATACTACCGGTCGCCGGCTGGTACGCCGGGGAGTTCACCGGCCGGTTGGTGGGCCGCTGGGCCGCCTATCTCGGCGCCGCCATACTGTTTTACCTGGGTGTGAAAATGGTCCGGGAGTCACTGGCGCCAGCGCAGATGTCTCGCAAGTCAGTGAGAACCGGCTTTTTGGGGCTCACCGTTCTGGCGGGCAGCGTGAGTATGGACGCCCTGAGCGTGGGTTTCACGCTGGGTACGGCCGGCGCCGCGCTGCTCTTTACTGCGGTCGTGATCGGCCTGGTGGCCGGTTTGATGTCGGCGGGCGCTTTTATCCTGGCACGCCGGGTGGAAAACTGGGTCGGGCGCCGGGCGCAACTGCTGGGGGGTCTGGTGCTCATCGGGGTGGGCGTGCACCTGCTGTTCTGAGGTCTGCCGGACCGCTCGGGGGTGCCGCATGCGCGTGCGCCGGCGAGGGTCCGCGTCAAAAAAGGTGTCAGACACCTTTTTGCCTCCAGCCCCGGCGGCCCGGGGCGGTGGTACGCCGCGCCGCCCCCGGCCCGGCCCCGGTACCCCACGGTTCGCCCCGACAACTGCGGCGGACCCCGCCGGTGACCAGTACGGTGACCAGAGGAGTGAATTTCTTTGGGGAAGGATAAGAAGGACAGAAGAGTTCTTTTCGTTTGCAGCGGCAACACCTGCCGCTCGCCGATGGCCGCGGCCCTGGCCCGGGAGATCAGCGGCCGGGAGTACGGCGGGGCGGTCCGCGTCTCCTCGGCCGGAGTGTTCGCTCTGCCCGGCACGCCCGCCACGCCCGAGGCGGTTGAGGCGGTCGAGGCGCTTCTCGCGGCGGGCATCGGTCTCCAAGGGCACCGGGCGGCCCTGCTCAGTACCGCGCTCGTTGAAGGGGCGGACCTGGTGCTGACCATGACCGCCGTGCACCGCCGCCAAGCCCTGCAACTGGTGCCGAACGCCACGTACAAGGTGCACGTCCTGGCTGACTACGCCGGGTGGGGCGGTGACCTGGAAGACCCGGTCGGCCGGCCGCCGGCTGTTTACCGGGAGTGCGCCTCCCGCCTGCGGGCCCTGGTGACGGCGGCGTTGGCCCGGTTCGCCCGGACGGGACCCGCCGGGGAAAGCTGATCCGGACGGGATCGCCGGGGAAAGCTGATCCGGGCCCGGCGGAAGGAAGGAGATCTTTGCGGCGGTGTAGAAAGTTTGCGTAAAAAGCAGAAGGCGCAGTTCCGTGCTGCCAATCGCCGACCGGAGAATCAGCGAAGGGAGTCCTGGTGTTTGCGTATCGCGATCGCTTGTGACCACGGCGGGTTCAAACTCAAGCAGGAAGTATTGGACTACCTGAAGGACAGCGGTTTTCAGGTGGAGGACTGCGGGACGTTCTCCGAGGCTTCGGTCGACTACCCGGACGTGGTGCTGCCGGTGGCTGAGGCCGTGGCCCGGGGCGAGTGGGACCGGGCCGTCCTGTTGTGCGGCACCGGCGTCGGGGTGGCGATGGTGGCCAACAAGGTGCCGGGGGTCAGGGCGGTGGTCGCCCACGACCCGTACTCGGCCCGCCATTCGCGGGCCCACAACGACGCCAACGTCCTCGCCCTCGGTGAACGGGTCGTGGGCGCGGGCCTGGCCCGCGACATCGTGGCCGTCTGGCTGAAAACCGGATTCGAGGGCGGCCGGCACGCCCGGCGGGTCGGCAAGATCACCGCCATCGAAGAAAAATACGCCCCCAGGAGTTGTGCAGCAGGAGCTAGTCTCCTTAAAGGACGGCACGATAAGCAGTGAAGGCCAAAAGCGGTTGAAGAAGAATACCCCCCGTGGATGAGTTAAGAAGGAGTTAGTGATATGGACTGGAACCGGCCCCTGTCCGAAACCGACCCCGAGATCGCCCGGGCGATCTCGCTGGAAATCGCCCGTCAAGGCACCAAGCTGGAACTGATCGCTTCCGAGAATTTTGTTAGCCGCGCCGTCCTGGAAGCCCAGGGCTCGGTGCTGACGAACAAATACGCCGAGGGCTATCCCGGTGCGCGCTACTACGGCGGCTGCGAGTACGTGGACATCGCCGAGAGCGTGGCCATCGAGCGGGCGAAGGAGGTTTTCGGCGCCGGGCACGCCAACGTGCAGCCCCACTCCGGAGCGCAGGCCAACATGGCCGCCTACTTCGCTTTCCTCGAACCGGGCGACGTGATCATGGGGATGCGCCTGGCTCACGGGGGGCATCTGACCCACGGCGCCAAGATCAATTTCTCGGGCCGGTATTTCCGGTACGTGCCCTACGGGGTGGAGGAGGAAACCGGCCGGATTGACTACGACCGGATGCATGCCATTGCCCGCGGGCACCGCCCGAAACTCATCGTCGGCGGGGCCAGCGCCTACCCGCGCGCATTGGACTTCGCCCGCATGCGCGCCATCGCGGACGACGTCGGGGCGCTCTTGATGATCGACATGGCCCACATCGCCGGCCTGATCGCCGCCGGGCTGCACATGTCCCCGGTGCCGCACGCCGGCGTGGTGACCACCACCACCCACAAGACCCTGCGCGGCCCGCGGGGCGGGATGATCCTGTGCCCCGAGCGGCACGCCGCCGCCGTCGATAAGGCGGTGTTCCCGGGCATCCAGGGCGGCCCCCTGATGCACGTGATCGCGGCCAAGGCCGTGGCCCTGGGCGAGGCCCAGCGCCCCGAGTTCAAGGCCTACCAGGAGCAAATCGTCAAAAACGCCCGCGCCCTGGCGGCAGCCTTGAAAGAACGGGGCTTTGAGCTGGTGGCGGGCGGCACCGACACGCACCTGATCCTGGTCGACCTCAGGAACAAGGACCTGACCGGCGCCGTGGCCGAGGACCTGTTGGACCGGGTGGACGTCACCGTGAACAAGAACATGATCCCGTTCGATCCCCAGCCGCCCCGGGTCACCAGCGGCATCCGGATCGGCACCCCGGCGGTCACCACCCGCGGGATGAACGAGGAGAGCATGGTGCAGATCGGCGAAGTGATCAGCCTGACCTTGGACCACCCGGAAGACGGGGCTGTGCACGCCCGGGCCAAGGCCATCGTCGCCGAACTGTGCGCCGTCCACCCGTTCCTGAAACTGTAGCGCAATGCGACAGGGGACGGTCTCTTCTCCTGTCGCACTTTTCGCGGGTCACAAAAAGGTGCAAAAAGGTGTCAGACACCTTTTTGGGGTGGCCGTGAAAGTCAGGGAAGTAAAAAAGGTGTCTGACACCTTTTTGGTGAGGTGGGGGCCGTGAAGCGGCGGAAGAAGGTGCTGGTGGTCTTCGGCACCCGGCCGGAGGCCATCAAGATGGCGCCGGTGGTGAAAGAACTGGAGCGCTCCCCCTGGTTTGAACCCCGGGTGGTGGTCACGGCCCAGCACCGGGAGATGCTCGACCAGGTGCTCCGCCTGTTCGGCATCGTCCCGGCGCACGACCTGGACGTCATGCGCCCCGGCCAGTCCCTTTTCGACGTCACCGCCCGGGCCTTGCGCGGGCTGGAGGATGTGTTCAGCCGGGAGTCCCCGGACTTCGTCCTGGTGCACGGCGACACCACCACCACCTTCGTGGGCGCGCTCGCCGCCTACTACCTCCGGATCCCGGCCGGCCACGTGGAGGCCGGCCTGCGCACCCGCGACAAGTTCTCCCCGTTTCCCGAGGAGCTGAACCGGCACCTGGCCGGGGTGCTGGCCGACCTGCACTTCGCGCCCACCGCGCGCGCCCGGGCGAACCTTTTGGCCGAGAACGTGCCCCCGGAGCGGGTCGCCGTCACCGGCAACACCGTGATCGACGCCCTCCTGGAGACGGCGCGCCGCGAATACGATTTCACCAGCCTCGTGGAGACCGCCGGCCCGGCCCGGGACACTGGCCCGGCCGCCGGGGAAGATGCTATTGCCGGCCCTGGCCTGGATGCAGCCCCTGTCCCTGCGAACGGTGGGGGTGCTGCCGCCATCGCCGATGACGCCAGGGATGGGGCATCCACCGCCCCGGCCCCCGACCGGGAAAGCCTCGCCCGCCTGGCCGCCCTAGCTGCCCGCGCGCCCCGTCCCTTTGCCCCGTACCGGGTGCTCCTCGTGACCACGCACCGCCGCGAGAACCTGGGCGCCCCCCTGCGCGGGGTGTACCGTGCCCTGCGGCGCATCCTGCTGGAATTTCCCGATACCCTGGCCGTTTTCCCGGTGCACCCCAACCCGGTCGTGCAAGCCGCGGCCGCCGTCGAATTGGGCGGCACCGAGCGCGTGCTCCGCACCCCGCCGCTCCCCTACCTGCCCTTCGTGAAGCTCCTGGAGGCCGCCCACCTGGTGCTCACCGACTCCGGCGGCCTCCAGGAAGAAGCGCCCGCCCTGGGCAAGCCGGTGCTGGTGCTGCGGGACACCACCGAGCGTCCCGAGGCGGTCGAAGCAGGCACCGTCAGATTGGTGGGCCTCGCCGAGGCAGACGTGCGGCGGGAGGTAGCGCGGCTTTTGTCCGACGCGCACGCCTACCGCCGGATGGCTGAAGCGGTGAACCCCTACGGGGACGGCGAAGCCGCCCGGCGCACCGTCGGGTTTCTCGCCGCCCATTTCGGCCTGGCGGCGGCGCCCGGCGAATTTGGTTAAAAATTTTTGCACCAAGCGTCACAAAAAGTTGCTTCCCAGGCAGGAATAAGTTTGTCTCCGTAGAAGAGCATTTCCTGTGGAAAAGTAGAAAAGTATCTCCGCAGAAAAGTACTAGCGAAAGTAGTAGCGTGTGAAAACCGGCATTAACTGAAAACGGCCAGGTACCGAAGCAGTTCGCCTGGTCTTGGCTTTGGTTTTTGGCAGGGATCGGGTTCTCATGGGGAGGCATACCAAGTGCAAGATAAAGGCGGCTTCGCCAAAGGTATGCGGGCCTTCGCAGCCGGTTCCGCGATCACTGTCCAGTTCGCCGCCAGCCTGGTTCTGGGCATCCTCGGCGGGCGCTATCTTGATGAGTTATGGGGGACCGGTCCGTGGTTGTTGTTGCTGGGGTTGCTTTTAGGACTCGCAGCGGGCACGATGGGAATCTACCGCGCGGTGTCCCGGTTCATGCCGAACAAGGAGTCCGGCGGCGGCGAGGATGACCGGTCCTGAGGAGTGTGGCCCTTGCACGAGAAGGAATACCACAGTCACGTGGAAAGAACCCTCAAGAAAACCCTGGTGCTTTTGATCGTGGCCTTGGCCGCGGCTTTTTTCGATCGGCAGAACACCTTCCTCTGGGGCCTGGTGGCCGGCCTCGTGGTCGGCACCATCAATACTTTCTTCCTGGGTGCGCGCATCGACAAAATGTTCAAGGTGGTGTTGGGCCACGGCGGAGCTGGCGGCGGTGCCTTCGTGATGATGGGTTTTTTCAGCCGCTTAGGGCTCATTATGCTGGCGTGCCTGTTTGCCGTCAAGACGGGTTGGTTCAGTCTTATCGGTATGCTGGTCGGGTTCTTGGCGCCTTCCGTCCTTAGTGTGGGCGAGGGCATCCGGGATCTGCGGGCGGTGTCCGGTAAGAAGGCTTAAATAAATGGCTGATAATAGCTTGGGAGGGAGGTGAGTACACGCGGTGGCGGCGGACTATGCAGGACAAGGCGAAAAATCGGTGCTGGAAAAGATGCATCATGAATTGAACGTTTTTGGAATTTCGAAACACTGGGACTTCGGAGAGTTTTTGGGTTTCCCGATCCAGTTGAACGGAGAAACGATCTTCCACACCTGGGTGGCGATGGCGGTAACCCTGCTGATCGCCTGGGTGGCCGTGCGGGGGATCGACATGCGCCGGCCGGGGAAGATGCAGGTTTGCTTCGAGATGCTGTTCGATTTTCTGCGCGGCCTGATCAATCAGAGCATGGATCCGAAGAGGGGTGCCGGGCTGTTCTCGATCGTCGTGACCTTTTTCTTGTTCATCGCCGTGATGAACGTAATGGGTGTGGTACCCACCTACGTCAAACCCACGGCCGATATCCAGACCACATTTGCCCTTGCGTTGGTCACGGTATCCCTCATCTACATCTGGGGCATCAAGTACAAGGGTGCAAGGTATTTCAAGCATTACGTCTCCCCCTACCCGATCTTCCTGCCGATCACCATCATGGAGGACATCGTCAAGCCGGTAACCCTGGCCTTCCGGCTTTTCGGGAACATGAAGGGCAAGGAAATCATGATTTTATCGCTTTTGGCCCTTGTCAGCGGCACGAGCTGGATGGCCGGCGGGTTCCTGGCGGGGACGCTCTGGTTGCTGTTCTGCATCTTCATCTCGTTGATTCAGGCTTTCGTGTTTACAATGCTGACCATTGCTTTTGTAAGCAGTGCGGTAAGTGAAGAGCACTAGTGAAGACGTGAAACTTTGGGACTTGAAGACGTAACGGGGCGGGGTCGTCGGCAAATGCGGGATCAACCCGCAAAATCTCATAAAAACAAACAGAAATAACGGGAAGGAGGGAAACTAATGGAGGTACAAGCTGCTGCAGCGCTCGGTATGGCTCTCGTGGCCGGCATTTCGGCGTTCGGTGCGGCGATCGGTGACGGTATGGTTGGCGGCAAGGCGATCGAGGCGGTTGCCCGTCAGCCAGAGGCCCGGGGCAACATCATGACTATAATGTTCATCTCCTTTGGTATGATCGAGGCGCTGCCCATTATCGGTATTGTTATCGCGTTCATCCTGATGGGCCAGCTGTAGGTTCGTATGTGTTCCAGTCAATTAGGGTCTGATGAGCAGGTTTTAGTCTCCTCCAGGCGCTAAAACCTGCTTCGCCCTATCTTTATGTTCTCATGTCACCAAGGAAGGAGGAGAACGGGTAGGTGGTAGATCTCAGTTTTAACGCCACGGTGTTCATGCAGATGTTTCACTTCCTCCTTATGCTTGTAGTCTTGCGCATGTTTGCCTACCGGCCGCTGATGAACGTGATTGAGCAGCGGCAGGTCTACATCGCCGACGAGATTGAGGCGGCCGAGAGGCAAAAAGCTTCGGCGGCCGGACTCCGCGGCCAACTGGAGGCCGACCTGGCCAAAGCCCGCGAAGAGGGCAAGGTCATCGTGATCCGGGCCACCAAGGCCAGCGAGGAGCAGGCGCAGGCGATTATGGAACAGGCCCGCACCGAGGCCCAGCGCCTGAAGGAAGAGGCCCTGGCCGAGATCGGACGCGAGAGGGAGAAGGCGATCGCCCAGTTGAGGGACGAAGTGGCGTCGCTGGCGGTACTGGTGGCGGCCAAGGTGGTCAAGGACGCCCTGACCATCGACGCGCAGCACAACCTGGTACAGAATGCCGTTAAAGAGGTGGGGCAACTGCAATGATTAAGGGAGCGGTTGCCGCGCGTTACGCCCAGGCGCTTTTCGACGTGGCACGAGACAACAACACGGTAGCCGAGACCGAGAATGAACTTCGCGGGTTCATGCGGTTGGTTGACGAGTCTCGTGACCTGCAGCAGGTGCTGTATAACCCCCAGGTCCCGGTCGAACTCAAGAAGGAGATCGTCAGGGGGGCCTTTGGGAAGGCGCTTTCCGGGACCACCCTCAATTTCCTCTGCTTAGCCTTGGACCGCCGCCGGGAGCCGTATTTGAAGAGCATTGCGGAGCGTTTCTTCGGCCTGGCCAACGAAACCCGCAATATCGTCGAGGCGGAGGTGACCACGGCCCTCGAGCTTTCGGTGGTGCACAAGGTCAACCTCATGCAGGTTCTTTCCCGGATGACCGGCAAGGAGCTCCGGATTCGCTACCAGGTTGATCCCGTTATCCTTGGCGGCCTGGTGGTTCGTTTGGGGGATCGCATTATCGACGGCAGCGTCAAGAGGCAGCTTGAGCGGTTGAAGGACAGCATCCGCGAAACTAAAGTTGGATAGGGGTGACAGAGGGGTATGAATCTGAGGCCAGAAGAAATCAGTTCCATCATCCGGCAACAGATTGAAAAGTACGAAGTACAAGTAGAAGTAGCAGACGTCGGTACGGTCATCCAGCTCGGTGACGGCGTATCGCGGGTGTATGGACTGAAAGATTGCATGTATTCCGAGTTGCTGGAGTTTCCGGGGGGCACCCTGGGAATGGCCCTCAACCTGGAAGAGGACAACATCGGCTGCGTTATCCTGGGCCGCTACCTGCACATCAAGGAAGGCGACGTGGTCCGGCGGACCGGCCGCATCGCCTCGGTGCCGGTGGGCGACGCCCTGATCGGGCGCGTGGTCAGCCCGGTCGGCGAGCCGCTGGACGGCAAGGGGCCCATCAAGTCCGACAAATTCCGTCCCATTGAGAAGATCGCCCACGGCGTCGTGTTCCGGTCCCCGGTTAACACCCCGCTGCAGACCGGCATCAAAGCCGTGGACGCGATGATCCCGATCGGCCGCGGGCAGCGCGAGCTGATCATGGGTGACCGCCAGACCGGCAAGACGGCGATCGCCGTGGACGCCATCATCAACCAGAAGGGTCAGGACTGCCTTTGCATTTACGTGGCCGTCGGCCAGAAATCTTCCACCGTGGCCAACGTGGTGCAGAAGCTGACCGAGCAGGGCGCTATGGATTACACCATCGTGGTCGTGGCCGGCGCCTCCGACCCGTCCCCGCTGCTGTACATCGCTCCGTTCGCCGGCGCGGCGATGGGCGAGGAATTTATGGAAGCCGGCAAGGACGTCCTGATCGTTTACGACGACCTCTCCAAGCAGGCGGCCGCTTACCGCGAGCTGTCGCTCCTCTTGCGGCGCCCGCCCGGCCGCGAAGCCTACCCGGGCGACGTGTTCAACCTGCACTCCCGGCTCCTGGAGCGGGCCGCCAAGCTGAGCAAGGACATGGGTGGCGGGTCGATGACCGCGCTGCCGGTTATTGAAACCCAGCAGGGCGACGTGTCGGCCTACATTCCGACCAACGTGATCTCGATCACCGACGGCCAGATCATTCTGGAGCCCGACCTGTTCTACGCCGGCGTGCGCCCGGCCGTCAACGTCGGCCTTTCGGTGTCCCGTGTCGGCGGCAACGCCCAGCGCCGGTCGATGCGCCAGGTTGCCGGTCAGCTCAAGACGGACTTGGCCCAGTACCGGGAACTGGCGGCTTTCGCCCAGTTCGGTTCCGACCTCGACCGGGCCACCCGGGCCAGGTTGACCCGCGGCGAGCGCATGGTCGAGCTCTTGAAACAGACACAGTACAACGCAATGGCACTGGAAGACCAGGTCATGTCCATCTACACCGGTGTCCGTGGTTTCCTGGACAGCCTTCCGGCGGAAAAGGTCGCCGACTTTGAGGCCGAGTTCCTGAAATTCATGCGGTCCGAGAAAGCGGCAATCGTCGAGTCCATCGTGGTTGAAATGAAGATTACCGACGACACCGAGCCGAAACTCAAAGCCGCGGTTGAGGAATTCAAACAGGTGTTTGTATCGCAGCACGGGCTGAGCTAGAAGAGTGTTGCCACCAGAAATTGGTCAAGAAGCGGAGAGGGATGCTTCATGGATGGATTGTGTCAAGAAAACCCGGAGACCGCGAAAAACAAGCATGGCGCGAAAGGCGAAGCCGGTCGGCGCGGAGCGTACTGGGCGGTACGTGAGCACCGGACGGCGAGCCTGACAAAGCCAGGCGCGGTTTTGCAGCGGTCTCCCAGGCGCGGAAGGTGAGGTGTTAGGATGCCTGCGCTACGCGACTTTCGGCGGCGCATCAAGAGCGTAAAGAGTACCCAGAAGATCTGCAAAGCCATGAAGGCCGTGGCTACGGCCAAGATGGCCCGGGCCCAGGCGACCGTGATTGCCGCACGGCCTTACGGCCGGCAGCTGCACGAGGTGTTGGGCCGGGTGGCGTCCGCGGCCGCTGGGGCTGACGTGCAAAACCCCCTGTTGGCGGTACGTGAACCGAAAAAGGTGTGCTATGTCGTGGTTACCGCCGACCGCGGTTTGTGCGGCGGTTTCAACTCAAACCTCCTGCGCACCGCCGTCCGGGAGTTGAACAAGTGGGACGAGTTCAAGCTGGTGGCTGTGGGCCGCAAGTGCCGGAACTTCTTCCGCTTCCGGGAATGGGAGCGGGACGCGGAGTTCATCGGCCTGGGCGAGGACATCCGGTTTGAGCAGGGCCAAGAGATCGCCCGGTTTGTGATCAACAAGTACATCGCCGGCGAGTACGACGCGGTGTACATGGTGTACAGCAAGTTCGTGAACATCCTGGTCCAGCAGCCGACCGTGGTGAAGCTCCTCCCGGTGGAACCGCCGGCGGGGGAGACTGCGGCAAAGGCCGAGGGAGGGGAAGAGGCGGCCGCCCCGAAAAAGTCAAGGGTGGATTACATCTTCGAGCCCTCCGCTGCGGACGTCCTGGATTGCCTGCTGCCCCGGTATGTTGAGAACAGTGTGTACCGCGGTTTGATCGAATCCAAGGCCAGCGAGCAGAGTGCCCGCATGATGGCGATGGATGCGGCCACCAAGAATGCGGGTGAAATGATCGATCGCCTGACGCTCCAGATGAACCGGCTGCGCCAGGAAGGCATCACCAAGGAGTTGCTGGACATCGTGGGCGGCGCGGCGGCACTCGAATAATGTTCGTGAGGAGGTTCGGGGAACGCAATGAATGTAGGTGAGGTAGTCCAAATCATCGGCGTTGTGGTGGACGTCCGGTTCCCGCCGGGCCAGGTTCCCGAGATTTACAACGCCTTGACCATCGAGACCGACAAGGTGGATGCGTTCGGGCGCAAGTTCGACCTGACGCTTGAGGTGGCGCAGCACCTGGGGAACAACGTGGTGCGCACCGTGGCTATGTCCACCACCGACGGCTTGGTCCGGGGCACGAAGGTCACCGACACCGGCGAATTGATCAAGGTGCCGGTGGGCCGTCCCGTCCTGGGCCGGCTGATTGACGTGTTGGGGGTGCCCATTGACGGCAAGGGCGAAATCAAGGCCGAGAAGTACTACCCGATTCACCGCCCGGCGCCGCCGCTGATCGACCAGTCCACTCAGGTCGAACAGCTGGAGACCGGCCTCAAGGTAGTCGACCTCCTGGTGCCCTTCATGAAGGGCGGCAAGATCGGGATGTTCGGCGGCGCCGGCGTGGGCAAGACCGTTATCGTTATGGAGCTCATCAACAACATCGCCAAGCAGCACGGCGGCATCTCGGTGTTTGCGGGCGTGGGTGAGCGGACCCGCGAGGGTAACGAACTGTTGCTGGAAATGACCGAGTCCGGCGTGTTGGACAAGACCATGATGTGTTTCGGTCAGATGAACGAGCCCCCCGGCTGCCGCTTGCGGGTGGGCCTGACGGGCCTGTGCCTGGCCGAGTACTTCCGCGATGAGGAAGGCGCCGACGTGCTGATCTTCATCGACAACATCTTCCGCTTCGCCCAGGCCGGTACCGAGGTCTCCGCGCTGCTGGGCCGCATGCCGTCCGCCGTGGGTTACCAGCCCACCCTGGCGACGGAAATCGGCCAGCTTCAGGAGCGCATCACCTCGACCACCAAGGGTTCGATCACGTCGGTGCAGGCCGTGTACGTGCCGGCCGACGACTTGACCGACCCGGCCCCGGCGAGCACCTTCGCCCACTTGGACGGCACCGTGGTGTTGTCCCGGGCGCTCAGTGAGCTGGGTATTTACCCGGCGGTGGACCCGCTCGACTCGGTGTCGCGCATTCTCGACCCGAACGTCGTCGGGGCCGAGCACTACGTGGTGGCGCGCCGCGTGCAGAAGGTGTTGCAGCGGTACAAGGAATTGCAAGATATTATCGCCATCCTGGGTATGGAAGAACTTTCGGAAGAGGACAAACTGATCGTGACCCGGGCCCGGAAACTGCAGCGGTTCCTGTCGCAGCCGTTCAGCGTGGCCGAGGCCTTCACCGGCCGGCCCGGCCGTTACGTCTCGCTGAAAGACACCGTCCGGGGCTTCCAGGAAATCTTGGACGGCAAGCACGACGGCCTGCCGGAGGGCGCCTTCTACATGATCGGCACCATCGACGAGGCGGTCGAGAAAGGCAATAAGATTCTCGAGGCCTAGGCAGGGTTTAGGGTGCGGGGATCACTCAAGAACACCGGTCAACGAGCTAGTAAGGATGTGGATATGAATGGCGGATTCCACCCAAAAGGTTTCCATCGTTACCCCTGAGCGGGTGATCTACGGAGACGAGGCCCGTTTCGTCCATGTCCGGGGTACCGACGGCGATCTGGGTTTCCTGCCGGGGCACGCCCCGCTCATTTCCAGCTTGAGGCCCGGCCTGCTCCGCATCCAGAAAGAGGGCCAGTGGAGCACGTTCGTGGTTGCGGGCGGCTTCGTGGAGGTCCGTGACAGCCGGGTGGTCGTGTTGGCCAACTCCGCCGAGCGCCCCGAGGAGATCGACCTCGCCCGGGCGGAAAAAGCCAAGGAGCGTGCCGGCAAGCGCTTGGCCGCCAAGGACCCCGAGATCGACGTGGTCCGGGCCAAGGCGGCGCTGGCCCGCGCCACGGCCAGAATCGAGGCGGCCGGACAGATCAGGCGCTAGAAGCTAAAGAGTCCGAAAGGGCGGCGAGCTGAAAAAAGACCGGGGTAGGGCACTGCCCAAAACGGGCAAAGACGCGGGACAAGCTCGTCCCCGCTGAAAAAAGACCGAGGCAGGGCACTGCCTCGGTCTTTTCCTGTGCGCCCGGCATGTCTGTTGCGCCGATGGCCCGCGCTGTCCTTTGGTTTGGCAGATCACCCCGCAATTCCGGCGGGCAAAGGCCACCCGCGATTCCCCAACTCCGCTCTTCCCCAACGACCCCCTAAAAGGGGCCTGTGTATGCTAAAAGGGGGGTGGCCCCCTTTAGGGGGTGGCCCCGCGGTTTGCCCCCTCCCTTGTCGTATAATTTACGCTCAAAAGACATAAACTCCTGGGTAGAGAACCAGATATTGGCATACGGAGGGATAAACCCAGGTGCGGAGATTGTTCTGGGGCTTGGTACTGCTGGCCGTCGCGGCGGCGATCGCCTTTCCCGACGCCGCGCAGGAATACGCCCGGCGGTTGGCGGGCACCGGGGAACCGGAGGTTCGGACCGACGTGCGGTTGTACCGCCACCAGACCGGGGAACTGATAAACCTGTCCCTGGAGGACTACGTGGCCGGAGTGGTGGCTGCCGAAATGCCGGCCGCCTTTCACCCGGAGGCCCTGAAGGCCCAGGCGG
>DBEH01000027.1:55881-64381 GCA_002294005.1 Firmicutes bacterium UBA911
GGCGGCGTGGCCAACAGCCCGCACCCCGGGGCGGACGTCAGCGATGGCCCGCGCCAGGGCCAGGGGTGGGTGTCCCGCGAGGAACTGCGGGAACGCTGGACCACCTGGGATTACTACCGGAACTACTACAAGATCAAGCGGGCGGCGGACGCCACCGAGGGATTGGTGCTCACCTTTGAGGAGCAGCTCATCGATCCGTTGTACCACTCCTCGTGCGGCGGGGCGACCGAGAATTCCGAAGACGTGTGGAAATTCAGGGTGCCTTACCTGCGGAGCGTGATCTGCCCTTATTGCACCGACCCGTACCCCGGCGAGCGGCGCGTCTTCGCGCTGGAGGACGCGGACGAAGCGCTCGGCACCAATCTGGCGGCCGTGGCGGTGGCCAAAACACCCGCGGCTGCGGAAGCCGCCACGGGCGCCGGAGGCGGTATGCCCCCCACCGAAGCGTCCGACGCTGCTGTTGGGCTCATTGAAGTCCTGGCGTACACGTCCACCGGGCGTCCCAAACTGCTGTCGTTCAACGGGCGGGAGGTTGCCGCCACCACGGTGCGCGAGCGCCTGGGCTTGCGTTCGACAAATTTTACGCCGACGATCGAGGGCGGGCAGCTCATCTTCGAGACCAGCGGGCACGGGCACGGCGTGGGCTTGTGCCAGCACGGCGCCCGGGGTTTGGCCGAGGCCGGGCACGACTTCCGGAGTATCCTGGAACACTATTACACCGGCGTCCGTGTCGAACCCTTCTAAAAAAGGGGCCTGACCCCTTTTCCCTTTCTGACCCCTTTTCCTGACCCCTTTTTCCGGGGGCTTCTTTTTGCTTCCGGCCGCCGAGCCTTGGGGGTGGACCTCAGGACCCCGCAGGGCACAATGGAGCCATTTTGTTTTGTGGCCAAGCATTTCAGCGTTTTTGCCGCATATAAATCACCTAACCAGCCTGACCGGGAGGTAAGGTGATGCAGGAATATATTCAGAAGCGGGTGCTGGACATCTGCGCCTATATTCTGGACTCCAAGGCCACGGTCCGCCAGGCGGCCACCGTTTTCAAAGTTAGCAAGAGCACGGTCCACAAAGACATGACCGAAAGACTGCCCTCGTTGAACAAGAAATTGGCCAACCGCGTGCGCATAGTCCTGGAACACAACAAATCGGTACGGCACTTGCGGGGGGGCGAGGCCACCCGCAAGAAGTATAAAGAAACAGGGTAAGTTTTTGGGGAAACGGGAGGAATATATCCATATTATGTAGAATCAACAACGATAAGATAAGATAAGGATAAGATAAGATAAGGACAAGATTAGAATCACCACCGATGGTTTTAACCTCCGGTAGCTTGCGGCGCGTCCCCTTGGCGTGCCCCTGAGTGTGGTTTTTCTCCCGCATTTCTTTTTTGGTGCCGGTTTGGACAGGCCTGTAGTCGGGGAAAAGTAACTAAGTGATATGGAGGCAGACAGCGTGTTGAACTTCGTGCCCGATATCGGCGTCGACTTGGGAACGGCCTCGGTCCTGGTGTTTGTGAGGGGCCGGGGCATAGTGCTGCGCGAACCATCCGTCGTGGCGATCAACAGGGACAACGGACAAGTCATTGCCGTGGGGACCGAGGCCCGGCGCATGCTGGGACGGACTCCCGGGAACATCGTAGCCGTGCGCCCCATGCGGGACGGGGTGATCGCCGACTTCGACGTCACCGAGAAGATGCTTCGTTACTTCATCAATAAGGCGGGTGCCCGCCGCTTCCTGTTCCGGCCCCGGGTGATGGTCTGCATTCCGGCCCAGGTGACCGGCGTGGAGGAGCGGGCGGTGCGCCAGGCGGTAGTGCAGGCCGGGGCGCGCCAGGCCCACGTGATTGAGGAGCCGATGGCCGCCGCGCTGGGGGCGGGCATGGACGTGTCCCAGGCCTCCGGGTCCATGGTCGTGGACATCGGCGGCGGGACGACCGACGTGGCCGTGCTGGCCCTGGGCGGCATTGTCTGTTCGCTTTCGCTCAAGCTGGGCGGGGACAAGTTCGACGACGCCATCGTCCGGTACGTGCGCCGGGAGTTTAACCTCCTGATCGGGGAGCGCACGGCCGAAGAATTGAAAATCGAGGTCGGCAGCGCCTATCCCCGGCGCGCGGAGTTGAAGTCGATGGCCATCCGCGGGCGGGACGTGATGAGCGGCCTCCCCAAGGCGGTGGAGGTTTCGACCACCCAAGTTTGGGAGGCGGTCATCGAACCGCTGCAACTGGTGGTCACGGCGGTGAAGGAAGTCCTCGAGCGCACCCCGCCCGAACTTTCGGCCGACCTGGTGGACAAGGGGATCATCCTTACGGGCGGTGGGTCGCTGCTAAACGGCATGGACAGGCTTCTCTCCGAGGAGACCAAACTGCCGGCCGTCTTGGCCGAAGATCCCGTCTCGTGCGTGGCGATAGGCACCGGGCGCGCCCTGTCTATGTTGAACTACCTGCCCCGCCCCAAGAAGGACAAACTCTTTCGCCGCGTCGTCTAGTACCTGAAGGGGATAAACGCAACACCATGCACTTTCCCGCCAAAGGTCCCGCCAACACCGACGCCGCCGTCCGGGCCGCCGTCGCCCGCGCCCGCGAGCTGGACATCGCCCGGATAATTGTCGCTTCCAACAGCGGGCGGACCGCTGAAAAACTTCTGGCCGCAAAACCACCGGACTCCGGCCTGGAGATCGTCTGCGTCACCCACCAGGTGGGCTTCGCCCGCCCCGGAGAGGACGAGATGCCGCCGGAGATGCGCGCCAAACTCGCCGCCTCCGGAGTGAAGCTCCTGACCACCACCCACCTCCTGGCCGGGATCGATCGCGCCGTGCGGTTCAAGTTCCAGGGCCTCTACCCGGCCGAGATCGTGGCCGCCGCCTTGCGCATGCTCGGGCAGGGCGTCAAGGTCTGCGCCGAGATCGCCGGCATGGCCTGCGACGCCGGGCTCACGCCGCCCGGAGAAGACGTGGTCTGCATCGCCGGCAGCGGCAGCGGCGCCGACACCGCCTGCGTCGTCAGCCCGGCCCACTCGCAGCACTTCTTCGACCTCAAGATCCGCGAGATCATCTGCAAACCCCGGGATTTCTAGCCCCGGGTTTTTACTCCGCCACGTCAACCCTTCTAATCCTGCCTGTTTCGTGATGTGCTACGGTTAAAAGTACAGTTGGAGGCAATACCAATGCGTATGGCCAGTGTAACAGAGGTGCGCAAAAGCATTCGCGCTCTCTTGGATGAAGTGGTGCGCACCAGGGAGCCGGCAATTATTTTGCAGCGGTCGCAACCCGTGGCGTATCTGGTCGACGCCGAGACCTTCGAAGAAATGCAACGGCGAAACCGGGTGGAGGACCTTGAATTGACCCCGAGCCGGACGGATATCCTGGACCAGATACTTCGGCTGAAGGCCCGGATCGCCGAAAGGACCGGGGTTCAGGAAGACTCCACCCGGCTGATTCGGGAACTCCGCGAGGGACCGGCCTGTTATGAGTAGCTGTATCTGCTTGGATACCTCTGTGCTGGTCAAAGTTTTGGTCGAGGAAGCGGACAGCGACCGGGCGGTGGCCTTGTTTGCCGGAACCGTCGAGAAACAGCAAGTTGTTGTTCTTCCGGCCTTGGCCTGGGCTGAATTGGGGACGGTGCTGCAAAAAAAATGCCGCGTACGTCAGGTGGTTGGGAAGGCTGGAAGCCAACGGCCGTCAGTGGTGAAACATTGTAAAAAAGCAGGGAAACCGGACCGCCCGGAAAACCCCGGCGGCCTTTGGACCGTCTACATATTACCAGGGGACAATCCGTCCCGGTTTCTGTAATTCTGTGGTAGAATATTAGCGAACCTGCCAATTGATGAATTGGCAGGGATACAACACTAACCGGCTGACCGGATAAACCCTGGTGTCCGCCCCGATGCCGGACTTCCTTTCGAGACCGGAGGCCGCATGCATAAAAAAAGGCGTCTTTCAGCGCTCGGCGCGCTGGCCGCGCTCGGCGTATTGCTGATCACCGTTTTCTTGCTCGCCGCGGGGGGCCGCTGGCTCTTCGGTCCGGTGGCCGACCCGGAGACCGGACCCGGCGGACCTGACCGCACCGGCCCCGCCGCCCTCCTTGAGCCGGCCCCGCCGCCGCCCTCCGGCGCGGCGCCGTTCGTCGCCCGCCCCGGACCGGGGGCGGCGCCCGACTGGCGCGCCCGCCTCGACGAGCTGGGCGTCCCGTCCAAACCGCTCGGCGGGGACGAGTGGCTGGTCTGGGTTCGGGCGGGCGAGTTGGAAGCAACCGCCGCCCTGCTCGACGCCGCGCTTTCGCCCCATAACCCGGCCGCGCTCCTGTCCCTCCCGGGGGGGCACCCACCGGAGGTCGGGCACCCACCGGAGGTGGGTCGGCAGGCCGCCACGGGTGCGGACGCTACAGACGCGGGCGCGGCTGCAGGCACCGGCCGGCCCGGAGACGGCTCCGGCGGCCGTGGCGGCTCCGGCGGCCACCCCTTGCTGCTCAACATCACCCTGTTCCGGGCGGACGCCAAGGACCGGGTGGCGGCCGTGGTGCGCGCGCACGGCGGCACCGTCCTGCGCGGCCTGGACGAGGCGGACGGCCGCGTCCTGCGGGTGAGCCTGCCCCAGCCCGGCCCACCGGCGCGGGTGCCCCGGGCGGGCGTTTCGCTGCCCGGGGCGCTCGCCGGCAGCCCGGACATATTTGCGCTTGAGCTTTATGAAGCGCCTGTTCTCCTGAACGACCGGGTGCGCGCGGTTATCGGGGCGGATTTCCTGACCGTGCCCGGCTTTGCCACGCCCGCCGGCCTGACCGGGGCCGGCCAGATCGTGGCCATAGCCGACAGCGGCCTGGACCGCGGCCGACCCACCAACGCGGGTGCCCCGACTGACGCGGGTGCCCCGACCGGCATCCACCCCGACCTGGCCGACGTTCCCGGACAGATGCCCAAGGTGCCTTTGCTCCGTTCCTGGTCCGGCGGCGGCACGGCCGATCCCATCGGCCACGGCACCCACGTCGCGGCCACGGTGGCCGGGACCGGCGCCGCTTCCGGCGGGAAGCACCGCGGCGTGGCGCCGGGGGCGAGCATCTATTTCCAGGCCCTCCTGAACCCGGCCGGCCAACTTGAACCCCCCGCCGACCTGGTGTCGCTTTTCCGCCCGGCCTACGAGGCCGGCGCGCGCGTGCACGTGAACGGCTGGGGCGGCCGCACCAACGCCTACCAGAGCGTCAGCGCCCAGGTGGACCGCTTCGTGCTCTACTACCGCGATTTTCTGCCGGTGTTCGGCGCCGGGAACAACGGCCCGGCGGCGCGCAGCCTCACCCCGGAGGCGAACAGCAAGAACGCCCTGGTGGTCGGGGCGTCCCAAAACCCCCGCCCGGCCTACGGCCCGGACAGCCTGGCCGCCGACAAAACGGCTTCCTTCTCCAGCCGCGGCCCGACGGCCGACGGGCGGATCAAACCGGATCTCCTGGCGCCCGGCACCGCCGTCGTTTCGGCCCGCTCGGCGCTCGTGGCGGGCAACTATCCGGCCCTCCCGGCCTACCAGCGGATGGACGGGACCAGCATGGCCGCGGCCGCCGCCGGTGGGGCCGCCGTCTTGCTGCGCGAGTACTTCCGGGCCGAGGAACGCCTGGCCCGGCCCTCGGCCGCGCTCCTGCGCGCCGCCCTGGTGAACGGCGCCCGACCCTTGGAGAAGGCGGCGCCGCCCGAAACCTTCGGTCTTCTGGACCTGGGGGCCACCGTGCTGGCCCTGCGCGAAAAAACCTTTCGCTACGTTGACGCGCGCGAGGGGCTGACCGAGGGCGAGGCCGCCACCTACACCTTCGCGGTCGAACACCCCGGCGCGCCCGTCTCAGCCACCCTGGCCTGGACCGACCCGCCGGCCGCCCCGGGGGCGGCCCGCACTCTGGTGAATGACCTGAACCTCACCGTCACCGCGCCGGACGGCCGGGTCCTCCGCGGCAACCACTTTTTGGGGGCCGGCCGACCCACTGACGCGGGTGCCCCGGACGACGTGAACAACATCGAGCGGGTATTCATTGCGCGGCCGCAGCCCGGCACCTATACCGTGACCGTCCGGGCGGCGCGCGTCGCGGAAAACACTGTTTTCACTCCCGGGCCGGCGTCCGCCCAGGACTTCGCCCTGGTGTTCGGCTGCCTGCCGGTGCGGGATGTGGCCTTGGGCGGCAGCGGCAACATCCTGGACACAGCCGGCGGCGGCCGCGTCACCTTGCCGCGTGCCGGGATAAAGAACTTGATTGACGGGGTACGCGCCGGCGGCCGCACCGCCGGGGACGTCTTGCCCGGCGCCGACCTCTACCTGTTCGGACCCGCCGCCGAACGGCCCCGGGCCGCGTATGCGGTGTCCGGCACGTGGCGCGCGCCGGCGGTCAAGACGCTGGACTTCGAGGGCCGGGCCGTGTTTGTGGCCATCAATCCGCTGGAACGGGAGGGCGGGCGCAATCTCGCCCCGCAGGGCCAAGGCGCCGTTTGGATCAACGGCGTTCCGGGAACCCCCGGGGAACTCCCCCCGGGGGTCGAAATCGCCGCTACGGTCAACCCCTCCACCCAGACCCTGTGGCGGGTGGAGGCCTTCTACCGGGAGCGGGACGGCCTTCTGGCCGCCATCGACTCCGCCGCCGGGGAAATGCGGCTGGTGGGGGACACGGAGCCCCTGCGGATTGCGTCAGCGGCCGCCGTCTCCATCGACGACATCGTGGCGGACGGCTGCTGGATCGACCGGCCCTTCGGCGCGGCCGCCGCGGCCGAGTTGGGGGAACTGCGGGCCGGCATGGCCGTGCACCTGGTGCTCTCCCCGGCCACCGGGGAGGTGCAGTACATCGGCACCCGCCGGCTGATCGCCTTCGGTGGGCTGCGCGCGGCCGACCCTGACACCCGGCGCCTGACGTTGGAGACCGGCACCGACTTCAAGGTCTTCCCCGGCGCCGCCGCCCGCCGTGATCTCCAGCCCGCCGGGCTGGAAGACCTGCAGCCCGGTGACCGCCTCCTGGCGGTGCTCCTGCCGGATACGCGGGAAGTGCTGGAAGTGGAAGCCTTCTCGCGGGTGGTCTACGGCCGGGTGCTCTACACCGGTGAAACCGTGGCCTACCTGATGGACGAGCACAACATGTTCCGGAGTCTGACCCTCACCCCCGGCACCCGGTTCTTCCGCTGGGGCCTGCGGGTGGATGCCGCCGCGCTGGCGGGCGGTCTCTGGGTGCGGGTGCTTTTGGACCCGGCCGCCGGGGCACCCGCGCCGGATAGCGCGGGTCGGGCCTTGCGGTTCGACATCGCCGAGGGGGCCGTTCAGGGGGCGGGTACCCTGGAGCTATTTGACCCCGGCCGCCGGTCGGCTCGCATCGACGGGCGGGAATACCGGCTGGACCCGCGCACCGCGGTGTTCAAAAACGGCTACCCGGTAACCACCGGGGTTCTGCGCCCCGGTGACCAGGTGGAATTCACCGCCCTGCCCGCCGGGGCACCCGTGCCGAATGGTACCGGGGCACCCACGCCGAATGGCGCGGGTCGGGCGGAACAAGTGCTGTTCGGGGTGGCGGCACGGTCGGTTCCCGGCGTACCCGTTCCGGACCTCGGCGCCTCCGGATTGCCCTTTGACGGCTACCTGCTGGTGAGCGGGCGCACCAACGCCGACCGGGTGCATTTCGCGCGCGCCGACGGCGGCCTCCTGGAGGTGCCCCTGCGGGAGGGGGGCTTCGCCTATCCGGTCGAACGGCAGCCCGGCGAAACCAGCCTGCAAGTGGTGGCGGTGGACAGCTCAAGCGGCGCCGTCGCCGGGCAGACCGTGTCCTTCCCGCCGCTCCGGGAGGCGCGTGCCCTCACGGACATCCGGGGCTCCTGGGCCGAGCGGGACATCCTGGCCCTGACCGCCGGCCACCTGATGGCCGGCTATCCGGACGGCACCTTCCGGCCGGGCCGCCCCGTGAGCCGCGCCGAGTTCAGCGCCGTGCTGGTGCGCCTCCTGGGCTGGCCCATCAAACCGGGCGCCGCCCCCGGCTTCGCCGACGCCGCCGCCGTCCCGGAGTGGGCCCGGCCCTCGGTCGCCGCCGCCCACGACCGCAACCTGTTCAGCGGCTACCCGGATGGCAGCTTTCGCCCCGCGGCTCCCGTTACCCGGGCCGAAGCCGCCGTCGTTCTGATGCGCGCGCTTGAACCGTTCCGGGATTCGGCCCCGGAAACCCCGCCGCCACCCTACACCGACTGGCGCCGGGTGCCATCCTGGGCGCAAGCGCCCGTCTCGCACGCCTACGAGGCCGGCCTCTTCCGCGGCCGCCCCGGCGGCGCCTTCGAGCCGGACGCCCCACTCCCCCGGGCCGAGCTGGCCGCCGCCCTAAACCGCTTCCTCGCCGCCAGCCGCTAAGCGCTGCTTAACAGGATTGCATCATGGGCATAATCACCGAGGCGGATGTTATCACCCAAAACGGGGCGAAAGACCCCGCCGTCCTACTTTTCGTAATGTTTCAGTAAACCCGTTGACCAGTGCAAAGGGACCAGAATGTTCAGGGTTTAATCAGGGTTCTTCT
>DBEH01000034.1 GCA_002294005.1 Firmicutes bacterium UBA911
AGGGTGGCTCTCCTTCAAAGCCCGGCCAATTTTACACCTCATAACGGACACTACTGCAGGAAGCCATCACCGGTTACCTTGAGGCATTAAGCGAGATGGTGTGGTGGTATGACCAAGGACCGTGGTTATGATTCATGACTGGAGGGTTTATCAGGCCCTCCGGGAAAGTTTTATTTATCGCCACGGTGTTTACGCATCTGGCGAATTTTCACCTGCCTTTTATGAAATTGCTGCAGGAAAAAGGCTATGCCGTCCACGCGGCGGCCTTTTCCGCCGAAGGCGGCCGGGAGGGCGTGGAGAGAGCGGGGGTGACCTGCTGGGAGATCCCCTTCGCCCGTTTTCCTTACGGTCCCGGCAACCTGCGGGCCTTCGGGCGGCTCAAGGCGTTGCTCAAAACACATCGTTTCGACCTGATTCACGTACATACGCCAACGGCTGCTTTCATGGGGAGATTTTTGGCCAAGGCCACTCGCCAGGGAAAGGTTCTTTATACGGCCCACGGATTTCATTTTTATGAGGGCGCGCCGCGGCGTGATTGGCTGATCTATTATAATGCCGAGCGTGTTGCCGCCCGCTGGACGGACGGGTTGATCGCCATAAACGGTGAGGATTTTGAAACCGCCTGGCGACTGGGTTTTGAGCCCGGGGAAAACCTGTTTTGCGTGCCTGGGGTGGGGGTGGATCTGGAGCAATACTCCGCCCCGCCGGCGGAGGGGGGCGGCGTCCGGGCCGTGTTGGGGATCGGCCCCGAGGACGTGGTGATAACCTGTGTGGCGGAGTTGAACGAGAATAAGAACCATGCTTTTCTTCTGAAGACTTGGCCGGAAGTTGCCCGGTGCTTTGCGCATTGCCATTTGTTCATCGTCGGTACGGGTGAGAAGCTGGCGGCCCTGCAACGATGGGTGGCGCAAAAACGGGTTGCCAGGGTGCACTTTTTGGGGTACCGGCGGGATGTGCCCGAGATTCTTGGGGAAACGGATATTGCCACGTTGGTTTCCAAACGTGAAGGGCTGCCCAAATACGTCATGGAAGCCATGGCCGCCGGCAAGCCGGTGGTGGCCACCCATGTGCGCGGCAACCGCGACCTGGTGGCCGACGGGCGGACGGGGTTTTTGGTGGAGCCGGGCGATGGGCCGGGACTGGCCAAGGCCCTGGAAACGCTTATTTCGGACCGTCGGTTGCGGGTCGCCTTGGGTGCGGCCGGGCGGGAGAGAATACAAGCCTATTCCCTGGAAAAGGTGCTAGGGGAGATGGCCGCTGTTTACGACCGCTACCTGAAGGGAGCACAGAGGGGTTTACTCTAACGGTCGGCCGGGCGGGCGACTTGCCGGCTACGAGCCGCAAACGCCGTTTGGGGATGGGGAACCTTGTAGTAACGCAGGAGCAGAACGGCGTTGGGCAGATGTGGTTTGTTGCTCCACCGCTTAGGCTTTGTTATACTGGAAGCGCAAATAAAGAGAAAGCGGCATTGTCTGAGGTGCGCGCCCCATGGTGTTTGCCTTGAAAAGAAGGTTCTTGTCAGGTGCCGGTTGAAGCAACGAATTGAGAGATGGAGGTGTAATTAATGGTACTTACGGCTATTATTGAACGTGAAGGTGACGGGTATGTGGCCCTGTGCCCGGAGCTTGATATAGCGAGCCAGGGGGGCACAGTGGAAGAAGCGCGGAGTAATCTGCGGGAAGCAGTGGAGTTATTCTTCGAAACAGCGTCTCCCGAAGAGAGGGGTTCCCGCATTGGGACACTTCAATCCATTATCAGGCAGTCAGGATTGCCTCGAGGTGTGTTTGAATTGTGATCATCACTGGTGTTCTATAGAATTCTGGCCGGTTGTCCTGCCATTAAGGACTAAGTGAATCTTATTAATCCACCCATGCAACATCAGCAACGAAACCACCGGTCGATTCCCCCCCCCAGTCAAACTTCACTGGTGACTGATATTTACAGATACCCGCTCTCTGTGCGCGCCGGGGAAACCTAATCGCCATGGGCAGGGGCTTTTAGGTCTTGGGCCGTTCCGGGCTATGGTGTATTCTGTGGGTAGAGGCGGGCGGCGGGCCGGTAGGTGGCGCTTATACGCAAATAACGGTCAGGCCGCCGCTCGTTGGCAGGGTGGGGAGGTGATTTTATGGCGGTAAACGCGACTCCGGTGGCCGGCGTGCTCATCGCCCGGTTCGCCGTGGGCCTGGACGGCCAGGGAAACCCGGTATTGCGCACCCGGCGCTGGGCAGGCGTCAAGCCTGAGGCCGCGGATCAAAACGTGTACAACGCGGCGCTGGCTCTGGCCGGCCTGCAGGTGCACCCGTTGAACGCGGTGCAGCGCCAGGTGACCAGCGAACTGGTCCAGGCCTAAAGCCCCGGGGTGCCCGGACAGAAAGGGGACAAAAGGGGACACAGAAAGGGGACAGTCCCCTTTGGCCCTTAGGGGGACAGTCCCCCTAAGGGCCCCCGATTCCTAAGAGGAGGTGATTTTGGAATGGATGTGGAACGGACTCTGGAACTGCGCTTCGCCAACGCGGCCGGCCGGACGGTCACCGTCCGCGTGGCCGAACCCCGCGCGAACCTGACGGCGGCGGAGATTGAAGCGGCCATGAACGCCATCGTCGAGGCCGGCGTGTTCATCTCGTCCGGCGGCGGGCTGGTCGGACGGGTGGGCGCGCGGCTGGTGGCGCGCGAGGTCACCGAGTACGAAGTGGGAGCCTAGGACTTACGGGGGCCGGGGGGGGGTTCTCCTCCCCGCGCCCGTCTTCTTACATTAAGGAGGTGTAACGCCGTGGACGAACTGCTCCTGACCTTCGGGAACTACGGCTTTCCCATGGCGGTGGCCGCCTACCTGCTGGTGCGCCTGGAACCGGTGATCCGGGAACTGCAAAAGTCGGTCGCCCTGCTGGCCGTGGTGGTGGCCCGTCAGGGCGGGGTGGACCTGGACGACGTCCGGCGCATCGTGGAGGGGGACCGCCCGTGAAGTGGACGCACCTGGTTATTCACCACACGGGGGCCGAGGAAAAGGGCGCCCGGCAGGTCCGGGAGTACCACCGGCGGCTCGGCTGGAAGGACGTGGGCTACCACTGGCTGATCGAGCGCGACGGTCGCGTGGTCCCCGGTCGGCCGCCGTCCATGCGGGGGGCGCACTGCCTGGCCGGGGGGATGAACCACAAGGCCCTGGGGGTGGCCGTGATCGGAAACCTGGAGGTGCGGGCGCCGCACCCGGCGCAGACCGCCGCCCTGGAGGAACTGGCGGCGCGGCTGGTGGCGGAATACCGCATTTCCGTGGCGCAGGTGCTCGGCCACCGGGAGGTGCCGGGGGCGGCCACCGCTTGCCCGGGCCGGTACTTGGACTTGGCCGCCCTGCGCGGTGTGCTCGCCCGGCCCGAAACGCTGTACCTGGTCCAGGCGGGCGCCTTCCGGGAACGGGACCGGGCCGAGCAACTGGCGTCGGAACTGCGGGAACAGGGGTTTGACACCTGGATCGCGGTGCGTTAAAACGGGAGCGGGTCGGCGGGCTACTCGCCGGCCCGGCTTTCTGATCTTGCCCTGGGTAAGGGTTCCCCTTGCCGGTTACTTGTCAAACATCTCTTCTAGGAGAAACCGAGCTCGTACCGGGATCGGCCGTTCCGGGTACACACTCTCAACCAGAGCCAGCACCTCTTCGAGCGTTTCTATTCCCATGAAACCCACCAGGTGCCGTATGTCGCTCTCGTCTTCCATCCTCGCCGCCAAACACTTCATGGCCAACATGTACCGTGGGGAGGCGGCCATTACTCGCAGGCCGGGAACATCCAAAACCGGGATGCTTTCTTTGTCCTCACCGGCGAGAAATCCTTTAACCGCATCATTCAGCCACGTTTCGGGGAGGCCGAAGTCCTCGGCCATCGCTCGTGAAGCGCGGTAGACCTCGTTCTTGGGGATGAAGACAGCGTCGACATCCCGGGTCACGCGTACGGCATCGTAAGCGAGGGCCATCGCCGCACCACCGACAAGATACATCTCCCCTTGAATTCCTTGCCGGGCCAGCCTTTTGCCCAACTCGGCCAAGACCCTGATTATCTCGTCCCTGGTCAAGCCGCTGCTCCTTTCCTAAAACCGCATGAAAGCGGTCTTGTCCACAAAGATGCCACGACGCCGGAAAGCGGCCGGGCTTTGCACCAGGGCCATGGCGTGCAGGCTCTTAAACTCCGTTGGGAACCAGAACTGATCAAGAAACCGTTCCGGTTTGCCGGCCCACCCAGGAACCGGCAGGCCGTTCGTCACCACCAAGTGCTCGGCAAGTGCGGCCAAGTAAGCGTCGAACCTCCGGTCTCCGGTCTTCCGGGGTTCCTGGCGCAGCATCTCCTTCCTGGTTTCGCGGTCGGCAGCGTACCAATCGTCCAGGAAGTCGCCGATGCATACCCAGAAGTCGCGCAAATCGCCGTGACCGATTTCTTGGATGCGCCGTGCGGTTTCAGCAAGCGTGAACGGTTTGTACTTAGCCAATTTCTACACCACCACCTTTTAGTTTACAGCAACTGGGAAGGCGTTACAATTACCATTTTCCCTTTCTCATTCGTCGAAAAATGATTGAAGTGATCCAGTTGCAGCCAGATCTTCACTTCTCTTTCCGGTGCGCGGCCGCCCGGCGGAGCATCTCCCGCCGCGCGAATCCGGGCCGCACACCCGCCAGCCGGCAGAGCACCTTGAAAAGCGGCGTATCCAGGAAGAACCGGGCGGAAAGGTACGTGCCCCGCCGGCCGCCCCCCGCTCCCCGGCAAAGATCCCGGTAAGTCTCGCGCAGCACCGCTCTGGCCAGTTCCTGGTATCCGTTCAACTCCGCCACTCCCGTGGAATGCGGCCCGGCCGACCGCCGTTTTCGAGCGGTTTGCGCAGCACCGGCCGCGGTGAAAGGGGGGCCGCGCCTGACCGGTATTGACGTATTCCGGCCCGTTTAGCTAGCGGCGACCCGCTCCTAGTCGCAGAATACACTATGGTCCGAAAACGCCCAAAGGCAGGAAATCCTTGCCCATGTAAAATAGGTTCCCCCGGCGCGTGCGAGGGGCGGGTATCTGTAAATATCAGTGAGCGGTGAAATTTGCCTGTGGGAGGCCGAAGTCGCGGTGCAGTAAAGCGAGATTCTTCGTTTTTGACCTTGCAGGATTTTTGTAGATGTGGAACGAATCCAGGAGTGTTTTGCTGCTTCGCCTGGTTCAGGCCAGGATTTCCTGCATTTGTGCCGGAATATCCTGATGCTGCCGCCGGGTTGTCTGGGGGTGCCCTGCTTGTCGGAAGAAGAGAACAAGGCGAGAATAGCCCCCGTGGGGTCCGAAGCCGACAGAGGCCAAAAGGCGTTGGAGTGCGTCCCGCGGTTCGTTGTGGCTGCAGGAGATGTCGCTCTGGTACTGATCGGATTTTATCTGGCTTTTCTGGTGCGTTTCGGAGCCGAACTCCCACCGGACAATTGGCGGCCTTTTTTGCATCTCGCTCCCTGGTTGGCCGGGGGGGCGCTCTTGGTGTTTATGGGACTTGGGCTTTATGACCGCCGGTTGGATGGTTTTGCGCCCACTATGCGCGGGTTGTTGACTGCGGTGGTTCTAATCGGCCTGGGTGCGGCGGTGGCGAGCTACTGGTCGCGCGAGTTCGCTTTTCCGCGGAGTGTCATCCTGATCGGCGGGTGCATCCAGTTGATTCTCCTGGTGGGGTGGCGCCGGCTGATATGGCGGTTGGACATTCGTTTGCATGGCCGCCGGGGGTTGCTGATTGTCGGAGATGACGGCGAGGCGCTGAGCTTTTGGGGCAAATTGTGGGGAATGCCCGGCGGACTGTTCTGGATCGTGGGCGTGCTGCCTCCGGAACAGACTGACCAGCTTGAGGAACGGCTGGCCGAGGCGGATGCCGTGGTGGTAATGCCCTCGCTATCCGCGGAGGTGCGCCGGCAGGTGGCGGCGGCGAGCCTGGAAAGAGGGCGGGAAGTCTATCTGGTACCCAGCGACTTCGAGGTGATGGTGAACAGTGCCCGGGTGAGCCAGATAGACGATTTGCCCGTGCTGCAGTTGGAGCGTTTCCAGCTTTCCTGGTCCCAGGCGGTGGCTAAGCGGCTTATGGACGTGAGTGCCGCCCTGGCCGGATTGACTGTGGGCCTGCCGGTGCTGATCTGCCTGGTGTTCCTGATAGCCGTCACCTCGCCGGGGTCGCCCTTCTACGTGCAGGAGCGGGTCGGCCGGCACGGGCGGGTCTTTTGGCTGTACAAGCTGCGCACGATGGTGGCGGACGCCGAAGAAGATACCGGACCGGTGCTGGCGGCGGTGGGAGATCCGCGAGTGACTGGGCTGGGCCGGTTTTTGCGGGCTGCGCGGCTGGACGAATTGCCCCAGCTCTTTAACGTGCTGAAAGGGGATATGAGCATCGTGGGGCCGCGGCCGGAGCGGGCGGAATTCGTGCAGCAGTTTGAGGCGGAAAATGCGGCGTACCAATACCGCCAACTGGTCAAGCCCGGCCTGACCGGCCTGGCCCAGGTGCAGGGGCGCTACGACACCTCGGCGGCGGACAAGCTCCGCTTCGACCTCTACTACGTCCGGAACTATTCTCTTTTGATGGACCTACAGATAATGCTGCAGACTATCCCGGTGGTGTTGACGCCGTCGGCGGCATTAGGGCAAAACGGCAGGCCGGTGCCGAAGTCCGTCGCCTTCCTGACCAATTCCCGTACGGAAAGCGAACAGGCGCTGGGGGAAAAGCGGGCGCCCAATTAGGCAATTGACTCTTTATCGCATTGGCAAAATCATTCCTTGACGGCTTCCAGTGCGCTGAGGTTCATTGCCCTTCGGGCTGGATAATAACCTGAGATTAACCCGACCAAGCTGGCAAAAACCAAGGCGCCGGCCGCCAGCCACAAGGGAATGATGGAAGTCTTGCTGGGTCATCCCATTCCCCACGTTTCAATCAACACGAACCCGGTGGTATTTATAAGATAGGAGACGCCGTAACTAAAGGCCGCGCCGAGCACTCCCCCGAAAAAGCCGATCATTCCGGATTCGAAGAGAAAAAGTTTCCTAATATCCGCCAGGGAGGCGCCAATCACCTTCATGATGCCGATCTCCCTAGTCCTTTCATAAACGGACATGACCATGGTGTTGGCGATCCCGATCGCGGCGACCAAAAGGGAGACCGCGCCGATGGCTCCAAGCACCTTTTGGATTCCGGCCGTGGCTTTCTGCATGGATTCCAGGATGTCGGTCAGGCTGTCCGCGTAAAAACCCCCGTCCTTGATTTGCTGCTGCACCCTTTGGACATCATTGATGTTTTTTACTTTCACCAGTATTCTGGAGTACCCGTCGAGCTTTATGGCTTCACTGGGTTTCTTGTGCGGATTCCGGTGAAATCGGCCACCTGTTCCGATTTTTCCCGGCCACCCGTTCCGGAGTTTCCGGCCGGGGGTCGGAGCGTAGCGACGCTGGTTGTGGATAATATATCCTGGTGTCCGGAATCAGTCAAGCATGGGTCAGCAGTTTGCGCATAGACTCCCCCCTCAGTTCCAGTTTGTAGGCGTTATGCACCAACCGGTCCAGGATGGCGTCGGCGAGAGTGGGATCGGCCAGGACCTCGTGCCACTGGTTTACCGGCAGCTGGCTGGTGATCAGCGTGGACCGGGTCTGGTTGCGGTCTTCGAGGATGTCCAGGAGATCCCGGGCCTCCTCCACCTGGAGCGGGGAGATCCCAAAGTCGTCCAGGAGCAAAAGCTCGGTCTTCTGGAGCTTGTGGATCAGGGTGGGGTAGCTGCCGTCGGCCCGGGCGGCGGCGACGGCCTGCAGGAGCCGGGAAGTGCGCCAGTAGCGCACCGTGAATCCCAGCCGGCAGGCCTTGTTGCCCAGCGCACAAGAAAGGAAGCTTTTCCCGGCTCCGGTTGGGCCGGTGATGATCAGGTTATGATGTTGTGCAATCCACCGGCACTCGGCCAGGGAGAAAAAGACGGAACGATCCAGGCCCCGGGGGTGGCGAAAGTCCACGTCCTCCACGCAGGCCTGCTGCTTGAGCTTGGCCCCTTTTAAAAGACGGGCCAGCCTTTTGTTCGCCCGGCAATCCACTTCCCGGTCCACAAGCAGGCCCAGGCGTTCCTCGAAAGAGAGGGCGACGGTGTCGGGTTGGGCGAGTTGTTCTTCCAGCGCCCGGGCCATGCCGAAGAGTTTCATCTGGTTGAGTCTATCGAAAGTCGGCTGCAGCAGCACGGGTTTCACTCCTTCAGTGGTAATACTCTGGACCCCGGATGTTCTCGTGGGCGGGTCCGGGTTTGGCGGTTTTGGTTTTGAGCGGGACCTGGTCCAGCCAGGCTTTGAGGATGGAGTTCACGCTTTTGTAGGAATAGCTCTTAATCGCCAGGCTGCGGGCACAGGCCGCCTCCACTCTTTCGGGGGTATACCGCTTGGCGAGCCGGATGATGCCCAGGCAGGAACGGTAGCCCTGCTCCGGATGCGGTTTGGAAGTCATGATGGCCTCCACCAGCTTCTCGGTGTGGGGGCCGATCTTCCCGCCCAGCGGCTGATCCGGGAAGGTGTCCATTCCAGGTACTCCCGGTGCGCTTTGGGCCGGTGCTCGGGGTTGGTGGTGGCGCGCCCCGGAAGGTAGCTGCGCACGTGACTGGTCACCCGCCGGTTCTTGCACAAGACCTCGACCACCTGGGGCCCCAAACGGACATCGACCTGCTCGCCGA
>DBEH01000002.1 GCA_002294005.1 Firmicutes bacterium UBA911
ACCAAGGTTAAGGAGGGTTGAGTTAGGCTATTGCCAAGATTTAGTTGCCTAGTTTTCGTGGCCAAAAATGTTCATTTTCAAGTGGCCGTTGACATTTACAGAGAGAGAGCGCGCGAAGTCTCTCCCTAGAATTAGTGTTCGCAAAGGGGGCGTCATTATGACTGCGTTAATCTGGGTGATTATCGGCCTGCTTGCCCTGGTCGCGGGGATTTTTTTATTGATCCGCAAAGGCAAAGCCCCGGAACCCGCGGCGCAGACCATCAGCCCGCGGGAATTCGACCTTGAATTCGCCCGCGAAATAGTGCCGGATCCCGGACCGGTCTCCTGGGCCCCGCATCACGTGTTGGAGCTGCCCCGGAGCTACGGACAGGACCGTCTGGTGTTGATGGCCCGGGACCCTTTCTGGCTCTACGCATACTGGGAAATAGCGGCGGCCAAGGAGAACTTCCAGGCCGGCCGCGGCCGCAAGGCGTGGCAGGTTTCCCGCCCCGTGCTCCGGGTGTACGACGTTACCGGCGTCGAGGGGTTTAACGGGGGCAACGCCAACAGCTACGTGGACATACCTTTATCCGGCGAGGGGGACAATTGGCACATAGAGGTCGGCATCCCCGACCGGACCTATTGCGTGGACCTGGGCCGGCTGATGCCCAACGGCGAATTCGTGTTCCTGCTGCGCTCCAATACGGTCACCACCCCCCGCGCCACTCTCTCCGACCGCCTGGACGAAGAGTGGATGTGGATCGAAGACATTTACCGCTCGCTCACCAGGATTCAATTCGGGACCAGTTCCCCGCTCGTGATTGAACAGGTGAAGGAGCGCATGGGCGCCGGCCCGCTGGGGATCAGCTCGCCGGAAATGGTGATCGAAAGGAGGCGCGAAAACTAGTGGCCAAGGGATACCTGGCGCTGGTGCTGCACGCCCACCTGCCCTTTGTGCGGCACCCCGAGCACTCCTATTCCCTGGAGGAAAAATGGTACTTCGAGGCCGTCACCAAAACGTATATCCCGCTCATCTGGAGCCTGGAACGGCTCCTGGACGACGGGGTGCCGTTCAAGCTGACGGTCTCTTTGTCGCCGACTCTTTTATCCATGTTTAAGGATCCCTTCCTGCAACACCGCTACCTGCTGCATCTGGACAAAATGCTTGAACTCGCGGACCGGGAGGTGCACCGTACCCGTGGAACGCCGTATCACGAAACAGCCCTGATGTATCACGGCCGCCTGCACGGTGCCCGGGATACTTATGCCCGCCGCTACGACGGCAACCTGATCCGGGCTTTCAGAAACCTCTTTGATACGGGACGGCTGGAGTTGATTACGTGCGCCGCCACCCACGGTTACCTGCCTTTTATGATGGTCCATCCCGAGGCGGTCCGGGCCCAGATTCAGATCGGAGTCCACACCTTCCGCCGGTGCTTCGACCGGGATCCCGCCGGGCTGTGGCTCCCGGAATGCGCCTATATCGCCGGATTGGACGAAATCCTGAAAGACTTCAACATCCGCTATTTCTTCACCGATACCCACGGCCTGCTTTTCGCTTCCCGCCGCCCGCGCTTCGGGATTTTCGCCCCGATCTACTGCCCGTCGGGGGTGGCTGCCTTCGCACGGGACGTGGACTCGTCAAAACAGGTCTGGAGCGCCAAAGAGGGCTATCCCGGCGATTACGACTACCGTGAGTACTACCGGGACATCGGGTTCGACTTGGATTTCGAGTACGTCAAACCTTACATACACCCAAACGGCCTGCGCGTGCACACCGGTTTTAAGTACTACCGGATTACGGGCGCCGGCGACCATAAGCAGCCTTACGTCCCGCGGTGGGCCCGGGCCAAGGTGGACCAGCACGCGGGCAACTTCATTTTCAACCGCGAACATCAGGTGCGCTACTTGGCCGGGATTATGGACCGGCCGCCCCTGATCGTGGCCCCCTATGACGCCGAGCTTTTCGGACACTGGTGGTTTGAAGGGCCCGACTGGCTGGAAACACTCGCCCGCAAGATCGCCTACGACCAAAACACCGTGGAGTTGACCACGCCCTCGGAGTACCTCAAACGCTTCCCCTGCAACCAGGTTGCTGTTCCCTGCCCATCAAGCTGGGGCAACAAGGGTTACCATGAAGTCTGGCTGAACAATACCAACGACTGGATCTACCGGCATCTCCACTGGGCGGCCGAGCAAATGATCGCGCTCGCCCGCGACTTCTCGCGCGCCGGCGGCCTGGAGCGCCGGGCCTTGAACCAAGCGGCGCGCGAGTTGTTGCTCGCCCAGGCCAGTGACTGGGCCTTCATTATGGCGACCAATACCATGGTGGAGTATGCCGTGCGGCGGACCAAGACCCACCTGATGAACTTCAAGGGGTTGTGGCATCAGATTCGGGAAACGCGCATCGAGCCCCCGTGGCTGGAGGAACTCGAGCAAAAAGACAACGTCTTCCCGGAAATCGACTATGCCGTCTACGCAGGCGCCGCAAAATAGATCCCGCAAAAAGGGGGACAGTCCTCCCCAAAAAAGGGGGACTGTCCCCCTTTTTTGGGGAGGACTGTCCCCCTTTTTTTGCACGGAGCCAAGCGGCGGTCCCCGCCGCCCCGAATGAAAACCGGGGGGCTTAGTGCCCCCCGGTCCTCTGCAAAAAGGTGTCTGACACC
>DBEH01000029.1 GCA_002294005.1 Firmicutes bacterium UBA911
TACTAATTCTTGACACGGACGCAACACCATACCCCCTTGATTTTGGCCGTTGGTACCCTTATCATCAAAAGTAAACGGGCTTTGGAGGTGTTTCACAGTGCGCAAGGAGATGTCCCCTTTTGACGGGTTTGAGCTGTTGATCAGAAAGCCGGTGAAGAGTCTTTTCCGCCTTTTGGACGAGCCCTTTGAGGAATTCACCAAGTCGGCCGTGGACGTTTACGAGGAAGGCAACGACGTCGTAGTCAAAGCCGACCTGCCCGGATTCAAAAAAGATGAAATCAGCATTCAGTTGGAGGACAACACCCTGTCTCTTGAGGCCAAGCGTGAAAAGGACGAGGAAGTGAGCGAAAGGAACTACTACCGCAAGGAGCGCCGCGAAGTGTACGTAAGAGAGTCGATCACCCTGCCGGCTGGGGTCGACCGGGAAAAGGCCGCCGCCAAGCTGGATGACGGCGTGCTGGTCATCCGGCTGCCTAAGACCGGACCGGCCAAAGCAGGCACGGCGATCAACATCGAGTAGCACGCAAGAAAGGACGCCCCCGGCCGGGGCGTCCGCGCATGCGGGGGCATTGTCAGACCACCTCAGTGTGTAGCGTAAGTCGATACACTGTGAGTCAGGGCGAACACCTGCGGGTCCGGGTTAAAGAACCTGCTGGAGGGGGCCGCGACAAACCGATTGTCGCGCACGTACCCGGAATCCCACGTGGTGTCCAGACTGACCCACCGGCCGTCGGCCGACACCTCATTCCAGGCGTGCTGCTGGGGCGGCCAGCCATCCGCGCTTTTCACCTGTCCATACACCACTCTCGCCTCCAAACCCACGGCCCGCGCCAGGGCCGCAACCACGAAGGCATAGTCGCGGCACAGCCCGGTCTTGGTCCGGATGGTCTCGCTAGCCGTGGTCAGTTGATTCGTGCCGGCGAGATAGGCCCCGTAGTCATACGCCAGGTTGCTCGTGGTCCAGTCGTGAATGGCGCGCACCTTCTGCAGGTCGGTTGTCTTTCCCTCGGACAGCTTCCGGGCGAGACGCTGGATTTCCGGGTGCTCGCTGTCCACACACGCTGAGGGCGACAGGTAGCGGCTGTCCTTGTCCTCAGAGTTTGTCACCATGAAACGGATCGCGCCGTCGAACCGGGTGGAATTGTCCCCCGCCCAGACCGTATAGGTGCCCGGGCCGAAACGGAGCTGAAGGTCAAGGCTGAACGCGCCTCCGGTAACCGGTGCCGGGTGCGTGTACAGCTCCCCCCCGGGGCCCCGTACACAGAACCACACCGCTTCCAGGCCGGAGAGCCCCTCCACCCTGAGCGCCCCGTCGGCGGTCAGGCCGTTGGCAGCGGGAGAGGTGATCCCGATACGCGAGGACTTGAATCCGGTGCTGTACACACCGGCCGAAACGGCGTCAGGCATCGCCCAGGCTAGGAGAACCAAAGTCAACAACCAGATCATTCCCCGACTGACTGATCTTTTCATTGGATATCGTCCCTCCCTCTGAAAAAAACCCACCCGCCAGAGACGGGTAGGTTTTCCAGGGAGAAACCTGACACCGGCAACTGGCTGGCTTGACGGATACCTCCGCTTTAGCCCCTGTAGTTTTGCGCCGCCACCTTTCGGTGACTTAGCCCTGATCGGTGACCATATTCAATTGTTGCGTCTGAACCCAAAAACACCCGCCTTCCAGTGTCAGGCGGGTGTCTGGTAACCAACAAACCTGGCAACTGGCTGGCCTGGCGGGAAACCCGCTTTTAGCCCCTGTAGTTTTGCGCCGCCACCTTTCGGTGACTTAGCCTTTTGCAGGAAGCAGTATTTAACTTTTCGAATTGGATGCGTTATAAACCATTTCTCACCGTTTGCCAAGGGTTTTTTCAAAAAAATCTTTCAAAAACTTTGCTGACTTTTCAAGATTCTGTAATCATTTAGTTTGGTCAGCGGTTGTTTTGGGCCCGCGCCAGCAGATCATCCAATTCGGGCTTTAGCACCTCCGGTGGCTGGTACCTACGCAGTTCCCGGCTTATGTAACCCCCGGCGTCCACCCCTTCGATCAGGAAGATGCGGGGAAAGCCCGTGACGCCAAAGATCGACCGCGCCTCCCGGTCGTCGCCGCTTACCCGTACGAAGGTCACCCGCTCCCCGTACTCTCTCTCCAAGCGGTCCAAGACCGGCTTTTGCCGTTTACAGCCGTTGCAATTATCCAGGTAAAAGTAAACCAGCGCCGGACGCCCGGCTTCCAAACCGGCCAGGACGGCCCGGTCCATTTCGGTGTCCCGGAGCGCAGGCCGCGGCGCCGCGACCGGCAAGCCCTCGGCTGGGACCGGCGGTGCCAGCGGATTGTACTGGGCCAACACCATACTGCCCACCAGGACGCTCGCCACCGTGACACTCTTCAACAGAGGCGCGAACCAAGCGGCGCGGTTCACCCGGTCCGAAAGCCGGGGGCTTGCGGCGGCGGGACCGGCCCAGATAATGAGAAAACCAGCGGCCAGCATGCCGAGGTTGATCACTATGGACCAGCCGCTGCCCAGGGAAATGACGCTGCCGAAACAGCCGCAGTCCCCCCCGCCGAGCAGCGCCAGGTTGACCACGTTGGTGAAGACAAAAGCCGTGGCGACGAACAAGGCCAGGTAGGCGGCGGGCAGGAGCCACAGGCCCAGAAGGACGAGCAAGCCCAGGAAGAGTTCCAGCGGCGGCAGTACGGCCACCGCCGCGCGCAGCAAGCTCTCGGGAAAGATCGGATAGCTCATGGCCACCTCGGCAAGCACACCGGGGTGAAAGACTTTGGCCAAACCCGAGCCGGCCAGTACTCCCCCCAGAAACAGCCGGGCGGCGACCTTAGCCCAATGCCGGGCTTTTTGTCTCTTATCCCCGCCTATGTCCATACCTTCTTTGGTCATTGTTTTGCCTCCTGAGGAGCCGAGTCGTTCTTGTCCGAATGGGGGACCGGGTCACCGGCTTTCCCGTCAATCTCCCGGGCTTGAACAATCAACCGGTAGGGTGGGTTTACCCGGTACAGCGGGTGACAGGTGACCAGGGTCAAGAACTTCTCCCCGCCCGGGGCGTCCAGGCCGAGGCCGTCAGCGACATCGACGATCTTCGTGTTGAATACGGTGTACCGGTACACCGCCTCCCGGGTGGAGATTAAGAGTCCATCCCCCGGCCCCACCTCGTCCAGCCGGTTGAAAAGACGGTCGTAGGTGTGTGCCCGGTGCGCCGTAACTATTGCGTTGCCCTCCTCACCGATGCGGGCCCCTTCGTCCATCAGTCCCGCACCCACCCGCAGGTTGGCCTCGCCGGCCCCGTCCAGCAAGGGCATACGCAGGTTGATCGCCGGGATCTCCAACACGCCCAGCACGATAGCCTCCACGGCCGGACTGGTCCTATTCTTCTCATTCCCACGGCTGCCCTCCGCCTCATCGCCGCCGGGCGCTGACGCTTCCGGCAACACCGGCGCCGCCGCCTGCGTTTCGGTCCACTCCGCCAACAGCCGCTGCTGCCGGTAGTCGTCATAAGCCCGCTCCGCCAAGGGATAGCCTGCAATCAGCACACCCGCCACGATCAAGAGGATCGCCAGTCGCTTCATTTTGAGCAGATCCTTTCGGGCACGAAACAAGCCGAGAGGGAAATCCCGCTCCCGGCTTATCCTAATGTGTCGAAATGCTTAGCGCTTCGTCAGCCACCGTTTTCCGGCCAGAATCACGCCCGCCAGGATGAGCAGCATTCCAACGCCATAGAGAATCAGCGGCGGGAACTCCCCGGTCCTGGGCGCTCCGACCTTTTCCTCAGGCACTTCGACGGCTTCGGGCGGCGGCGCCGCAACATCAGGTTCCGGAGGAACGATGAGGTCATCCAGCCCGGCGTAATTGCCGAAAACGACGGTTTCCTGGTCGTCCTCGGCCAGCGTTACCGTTACCGAGGGGGGGTGGTGGCCGTCCAACCCTCGCGGGCCTCCTCGGTCACAACGTAGGTGCCCGGGTCCAACTCCGCCGCCACCGGCGTCTGGTGCTCCCGGCCGCCGATGGTCACCGTCCAGCCGTCGATGGCCGGCTCGTTGTCGCCCCACACGCCGTCCCCGTTCAGGAGGACTTCCGCGACGGCGCCGGCCGCCAATTTCACCTCGACGACGCGCGGCGTGGAGTTCGTCCAGCCGGACCTGGTTTCCTCGGTCACGGTGTAGGCACCGGGCGGCAGGTCGAGTTTCACCGTGGTGTCGAACCATTCGTCCATGCCGTCGCCCTGGATGCGTACCCGCCAGCCCTCAATCCACGTGTCGCTGCCGTCGAACACGCCGTTTTGGTTCCGGTCGTTGAACTTGCGAACCTGAAGCTTCCCGGCGGGTTCGCACTCCGCCCGGAAGAGGAATTTGACGTTTAAGCCGGCGCCCTGGTATTCGTTCCCGGATTCCTCGGGAAAGTGGACGGCGATGATCAGGCGGTCACTAACCTCGCCGGTGATCGTGCCCACGGACAGCCCGCTGACCCTGCCATCCTCATCCTCCCGCCCGTATTCAGCAATAAAATCTCTCAGCAGGCCGGCGAAGAGCGGCACCGGATCACCCTCGCGCCGGATGGTGAACTCCAGGACGTCCTCCAGTTCCTTCGCCGGGTAACCGGCGATGCCCTTAAGTTCTCCGTATATACCGGTGTGGCCCCCGGTCTTGACGATGGTCAGGAAATAGGCCAGCGGGTTTTCCTCGGTGTTGTACACCGTCGCCGTCACGCTCTTGGTGTCGCCCGGGTTCAGGTTCTTCTCTTCCCATCCGGGAAAGTGAACCTCCAGCCCGCACCCGTCGGCGTCAAAGACAAAGGCGGCACTGGTCCTGCCCGTGCCGGCCATCACCATGAGCGCTCCGCTGACCAGGAGTACCATCATTATGGTTGCGATGGGGGCTAGTAACCTGATCTTTTTCATAACTCCACCTTCCTCCGGGACCCCGGTTTTGTCTTTCCCGCTTCCGGAGTCCCCGAATTCCTCCCTGGCGTTGTCGACCGGCCGCAAGGCCGCCACTTAAGTCTCATGACCGGTTGAGGACTAATCAACCTTGCCAACCGGAACCCACACCAGGGAATGGAGCCGGATCGCCGCCACTCACGCCCTGGAGTCGGCTCCGGGGGCCGGGCGGCCCGCGGGGGATGATCCCCCGCGGCGCCCCGCCCTTCGGATTTGAACACTACCGATAGACTACGTTCCAGATCGAGGAACCGGGCACGGCGGGTGTGCCAGGTTCCTGTCCCGCAACCCTTGTTACACCGTCGGCGGAATCTGCTTCATCACGCCGTCGATGGTCACCTGGACTGCAGTGAAGTTGAAGGTGAGACCGAACGAAACGTTGAAGTTGCCCGAACCGTTCGCGAAATTAACCGTAGTGGTTGCGGTGCGATCGCCCCCCCCCTGGTCTCTTCAAGGTAATGGTTACCTGCTTCTCTCCGGTGAAAAGCTCTCCGTCGCAGTTAACGGCGTTGCTGATGGTACCGGTGACTGTAGTTGTCCCTTTAGGATGTTTATGATCAATTTTCTTGGTGAAGCCGAAATCGACGATCTCGTCGCACGGCGGATCAGGCTCACCCAGGCAGGGCACGGTGGCGCCGTAGCCCGTGACGAAATATTCCTGGACGAACTCATAGCCGTCCTGGTTGACCTCGTCCCAAGCCGCGCCCCAGACCTCGCTCGGCGCATTGTTGGAAGCCTGAACCGCGTCAAACTCGGCGCTCAACTCGAACGCGGCCCCCTGGTATTCATTGCCGGTCAGCTCGCCGTCAAACACCACGACCAGGCACAGCGTAACAGTCTCTCCGGACTCAATGGGGCCGCCCAGGTAGTAGGCCCAGAGTTCGCCTTCGACATCCTCGTACAGCACCCAATCACTGTCGCGGGGCAGGGTGATGAACACGTTGTCGGAAGAAAGCTCCGCGCCGATCCAGGCCTCGAGCAGTGTGCCCCGCAACTCGATCCTCTTGCTGCCGTCATTGACGATGTCCCAGCAAACCTCGAAGCAGTTCCCGGGGTTCACGTTCTCGATCTTTTCAGGATTGCTGATCACAGGGTCGCCGTCGGCCGAGATCACAACTGTTCCCGCCTGGAACGCCGCTTCCGGTGCCGCCGCCTCGTCTCCAAACCAGGCCATGGTCGCGCCGCCGATCAGGGCGGCCGCCAGGGCGATCACCAGCATGCTCAGCAACATCCGACTCTTCATTGGTTCGTCCCTCCATTTTGTTTGGTTGACTTGTTAATTTAACAGGGTTTTCCTAGTCCTCGCTCTCCAACTCCGTCCGGCAGCCCGGCCGCCCCTATGCCCAGAGGCCCGGTGGCTTTGCGCCCCCGCCTTGCGACGGGTTTGCCTTTGTCGGACAACCTACACGCCTTGCGGTCGCCCGTTGTTCTGTTGCCTTTCCGGGGCCCTCACCTCCTTAATAAAGTGCCTCATACACTCTGCGGGCTACTGAAAATCCGCCGCCTTCCTACGCATCGGGTCCGGAACCGCAGGGATTAAGGGGCCACAATACGTCGATTGCCTGGTTTGAAGCCTGCGCCGCCTCGGTCTCCAGTTGCACTATGTACGTCCCGGCCCGGCTATCGGCATCCAGGCACCCCGTCAGATCGAGGGTGACGGACTCTTCCGGTTTCACCGGACCGCAATGATACCACCAGTAAACGGTCTCACCATCCAGGGTCTCCGCATTGCCTAAGGTCCAGAGGCGGCCGGCGTTGGTCGGCGACCACGCCACGGGACTCGGGTCCGCCTGCTCCGGCATACCGCGGACCACCGCGTGGACGGCGATGTACATCTTTTGCTCAAGCCTAAATTTGTCTGGAGTAATCGTGTAGGTGTACTCGTCGACCAAGGCGTGGGCGGCCTTGTGGTCGAATTGCCCCGGAACCGGATTTTTGTTGCCTTTTAGCGGAAACTCGCGCAGCGAGTTTCTCACGTGCACGTGGCTTTCAGACATCCGCCAGTCACCCGTAGTCTTGATTCTGATCTCCAGCTTACCGTCGACCACCCGCACGCTTACCGAACCGGCGGTGTAGTGTCGTCCGGCGATCAGATCAACGGTTTTGGGGCTTTCCAGGCGTTGAAAAGTGAAGTACATGGCCCAGTTTTTGGAACACGGGTTGAAGCTCTGGCCCTCAGCCCAAGCCGTTTCTGAACCGTCTGAACCGTGATACTCTTCAATCACCCGGGCGCGGAGCGCCAGGGACTTGGTGCCGGTGTTGGTGAAGGTCCATGAAAACTCCTTGCATTCACCCGGCTCCCATTTCACGGGCTTGGAACTCGTTGACTCCTGTGTGGTCTCGAACCCCGGTCCACTTACCTCATAGTCGACGGTGCCAACCACCCAAGCGGGATTGGTCGAGGGCGTCGCCTCGTCGGTGAACCAAGCCAAGGTGAACCCGCCGAATACGAGCGCGGCACCAAAGACCAGACTGAAGAGGCTGAAGATAATTCTTGATCTCGATCTCATTCCCGTCCATCCTTTCTTCCCCGGCACGTCTCGCACGCCGGCTTTACCGGGGGTCCTGCAGCCTCGCCCGGGCCGGCAAGGCCGGGGCGAGGTGACGATAAGCTACGCTTCTCCTCTGGCCTCCGACTGCGCCTCTTCCCGGACCATCTTTTCTTCATCCCACTGGGTGGCATAACGGAAGAGGTTGCGGAGTTCAAAGATGATGATCAGCACCCCGGGGATGATCACCAGGGTGAGAAGGCCCGTTTGGGTCTGACCGAAACTCATCAGGTAACCGGCATAAGGAACGGCGAAGGTGATCTTCCCAACCACGTTCTCGGCCGGCACCGGCAGGGGGTCGTTCACCTCGTTGGCGTCGCCCCGGGTAGGTGAAGCTCAGGCGCCCGCCGTCCTGGTGGACGGCCGCCACGCGGTGGGTGGTGAGGCTTTCGCCTTCGGTTCGGGTCCGAAAGGCGATGATGTCCCCCATTTCAATGCTCCCGGCTTCGACCGGCTTTAGAAAGGCCAGACTTCCCGTATCAAAGGCCGGACTCATACTGCCGCTCAGGACGATGTACATTTGATGTCCGGCCACCGTCGGCGGCTGTCCGGTGATCCGGCTCTGGACCATCGAAAAGACCAAGGCCGCGATGGTGAACAGGAAGAACACGAACACCAGATTGCCGGCGATCCTGGCCCCGACCGCCAAAGCGCCGCGCTTCTTGGCCTTTTGCGGAACGGGAGCCGGGACTGTATCCACCGCCTCGGACGGCAGGGCTGTTCCATTCTCGATTAAGCCAGTTGTTTCGTTTGGGCGGTTGTCCACCGTTACTCTCCTCCCAGCGGCCTGGTGACCGCTAATGGTTGCTTTAAATCCAATGCGAGCGACACGTTTCGCGGTTAATCGGTCCGGGAGTCGCCGGCGTCGTTATCGCCACCGGCAGTGGGATCGGTACCCTCTTCGCCGCCATTTGGGTCATGTTCGTCGTCCGGTTTAGTGGCATCAGGGATGTCACCGCCACCACCACCACCGCCGGCAGGCGGCGGCACGTCAGCCGCGCCCAGGGTGATGGCTAGGGTACCGATTACGTTTCCGTCCGAGGAGGCGGCGGCCACCAATACCACTACAGCGCCGGGCACAACGTCCCCGGTAACCACCAGCTCTCCGTTTTCCGTAACCGAGACGCCATCCACCTCTGCGGCCAGGCTCCAGATCACTGTTTCGTTCTGCAAGACAGCTCCTTCCTGATCCAGCACGGCCGCTGCGTAGCCGGCAACAGCCGGTATGTCCAGGCTTGCCGGGCCGTTGACCGCAATGCTATACGGGGCCGGGCACAACAGGGTGATCAGCTTGCTGGTGGAGCGGGAAGTCAGCTCTCCTTCGGGGGTTTCGCTCTCCACCGCTGCGTTCAGGGCGATGGTCCCCGGCATTGCCTCAGCGGTGACGGTCAATAATCCCTGCTCGTCAACGCTGATTCCGGGCATCGCGTCCAAAATGGTCCAGACGGGATTGAATAACGGGCTACCGTCCAGGTTGCTGACGGTGTACTGGACACTTTTCTGTCCGTCCGCCGGAATGATGATGTTTTCCGCCCCGCTGATCACCAGCGTTTCGTCCACCGGGACGTCAATCTCGGGCACCGGTACCGGCGCAACCGGGCTTATGAACTCCTGCAACTCCACGCGGGTGCTCGCCGAGAGCGACACACCCAGCACCTCGGTTGAGGCGGCCAGCGTAAACTCCGGGGCCGTCGCTTCGCCGGTTACCGTCACCAAGCCGGCTTCATCCACATGAGACCCCCGCGATGGCTTCGTCCAGCGTCCAACTCACCGGTCCCAAGGCGGTCCCGGTTTGAGCGGTGAGCGCATATTGCGCGCCGACCAACTGGCCCGGTCCGGGGACCGGAATAGCGAAGGGGCCTTCGATCGCCAGACCCGGATTCTCAACCAGGTGGACCATCTTCAGGGCGGATAAACGGCGTTCATCCTGCACGGTCAGAGCCGACAGGGTGACTGTTCCCGGGGCGACGTCCCCGTGCACCATCAACTCACCGGTCAGAACGTCCAGAGTCACGCCATCGGCAGGGGCGCCTTCCAGGAGCCAGGTGACCTCATCGAGGACCGTTCCTTTTTGGTTGACCAATTTGTAAATCCCGCCGCTCACGTCTCCGCTTTCAGGAATAAGGAAGGCGTCGAGACCGATGATCTCCACGGCCACGGTCTCGTAACTGCCCCTGAGTTTGACGGTTGCGGCAGCAAAAAAAGTGAAGTGGTCCAGCCCGTCCCGGTAGCCCTCTCCGGTGACGTCAAAGGTGACCTGTTCAGGCTGATCAGGTTGATCGGCAAACCAGGAAAGGATTTCGAAGCGGTCAAACGTAACAGATAGTCTCTCCCCGTCGAATTCGTAGTCAGTGGTGAGGGCGGAGGCGGTGTAACCTCCGTGGTGAAGCTCTACCGAGGGTACGTAGATATCCCCGGCGCTGAAATCGTCCTCAAGCCAAATCTCCGCGGTCAAGGTTGCTGGTCCCGAGAAAATCGGGTTCTGCATCGTGCCGCCAAAGGGCGATAACGACATTACCCCCAGTCCCGGGGCCTCCTCCTGCAGGAGGACACTCTCGTCATCCTGCATTAGAAACGGAGCCAGGAACTGGACACTGCCCTGCGTGTTGGCAGTTGCTTCCGGGATCTTGAAAGCCAGCACCCCCGACTGCTTTGTTTCACCTGTGAAGTAGGCGTGCGCCGGGGGCAGGCCGGTGAAGGACAGCACCATGGCAAAAGCCACCATCAGGGCGCAGGCGCGCATAAACTGTCTTTTCGTCCAGGCGTTCATTCTGCTCCTCCTTAACGCTCTGCGCCGGTGGGCGCGCAGGCGGCGATCCAGATCAGCCAAGGTCGATACCCCGCTTTCCCAGAGTGAACTGGGTCTTACCCATTTGCCGTCGTTCCCGGGAATGAAGCCCATGTTTTTCGCCACCCCCACAATCAGGCATATTCCCGTCAAGTCAGATTTACCACAGCCTAATGACATGTCAATCACAACCTGGTCACAGCTCAGTTACACCACCGACCTGCTACCTTTCGCGGCCGGCGACGCCTTTCGGCAAGCGGCCGACGAATTTAGGCGGAACCCCGCCCCCCACATATTAAAAGCACACAAAAAGCAGCAAACCATTGACATCGACCATGCGCTCTGCTAGTAATATTTGGTAAGAGGTAGGTTAATGGAAAAGCCGCTAACATCTCGCCAGGCCGTAAAGCTATTGAACGTGTGACCAGATACGTTGGATCGCCCCCCGGTGTTTTTTGCGCAAAAAAGCTTTTGAAAAAGTTCCGTTCTGGTGAAGTTTTGGTGGCAGTTCGTTTTTTGCAATGATTAATGATAAGGGTGCAATTTGTGGTATTTTTTTTCTATGCGGTTTCGGAGACTTTGTGCGGGGGGTCAACCGATGCTCTACACATCGCAGACCGGACAAATCCGGATTATTTCTGGTTGATGGGTATTTGTTCCCCTTCTTAACGTAACTGCATCGCCGTTCATGGGCGGGGGATAACTTGGGGGGGGAGAAATCATGGATACGGCCGAGCCCCAGGTCCAACGGGGAAAAGCCGGTGAGCCGGAAATCTATACCCTTGGCCGGTTTGTGGTCAGGTGCGGGGACAGCATCGTGTCTGAAGACGTCGGCCGCTCTTACCACATGTGGGAGTTATTTAAATATCTCATCACCTATCGGGGGAAAAGTCATCTTCCCGAGGCAATTGTGGAGAAACTGTGGCCCAACAATAACTACGACAATCCCAAGAGAGTGCTGCGCACTCTAGTTTACCGGCTCCGGAAGCTGCTAGCCAAGACCGGCTTCACGGGGAATGAGCACCAGCATATCGTGTCTTCCCAGGGCGGCTATAGTTGGAACCCGAGCCTGGGATACCGGCTGGACGCCGCGGAGTTTGAAGCCCTGTGCAAAGAAGCGCAGTCGGTCTCCCAGATCGAACCGATGCGGGCCATCGCACTATACCTAAAAGCAGGCGGCCTGTACGAGGGCGACTACCTGCCGGAGTGTTCCTGCTGTGACTGGGTCATGCCGATGAGAAATTACTACCGGCGCCTTTATCTCGAAAGCGTTGTTGAGTTGATCAACTTGTTAAAGAAAGCCGGCCGCTATGCCGAAATTGTCCTGGTTTGCGAACGGGCCTTCCTGATTGAGCCCTATGAGGAGGACCTCCACCTGCAATACCTGGACGCTCTGCTTCACGAAGATAAGCTCAAGCAGGCCAGGACGCATTACGAGTACGTCACTTCCCTGCTATACCGAGAACTGGGGATAAAACCGTCAACGGCATTTCGCGCCCTGTACCGGCGGATGCAGGCGGACAGCACCGCCGTGCAGTTAGACCTGGCCTGGATACAGGAAATGCTGAGTGAAAAACGGGCAGCCGAGGGCGCTTTTCATTGCGACCCGGAGGTTTTCCGGTTTCTTTACAAGCTGGAAAGGCGCCGGAGCCTAAGAAGCGGCCGAACGGTGTTCCTGGGATTGCTTACCATTACCGCGCCCGACTACGGGTTGCCCCCGGAAAGAGTCCTTGAGGCGGTCCGGGAACAATTGCACGAAATCCTCTTGGCCCAGCTCCGGAAGGGAGACGTGATCACCAACTGGAATGAGGCCCAGTTCCTGGCAATCATGCCGGACTTGAGCCTGGAGCAGGGCGAGAAGGTGCTCGGCCGTATCCGGGACTCTTGCGCGGCTAACTTTGAAACCAAAGATGCGGTGCTGCGGTACAACCTGCAGTCCATCCTCTCCGCTGAAACCCTGCTCCCTGGCGGGGCCGAACACAGAGCCTAGCGCCGCCCCGTGCTGTTGCCTTTTATGCCTAGAAGCTTTATCCGCTGTTGTGATTGGATTGCGATTCAGTTGTTATCTGCTCATCACCGGCACGTGATAACCTCCGTTTCAAATATAGACTGCACAAAGACTGGTGCACGGGTAGGGGATTCATAAAATGCGTCATTCCAGGGGCGCTGCGCACGGGCGTCCGCGCTCGGTGGATGTTATCGTCCGAATCACCGGTAATGGTGTTACGTGGCAGGGCCAAATCGAACACGTGCACACCGGACAGGTACAGCAATTCAGGAGTTGCCTGGAAATGATCATCCTGATCCAGGTCAAGCTCGACGAGTTGGGGTTTCCCCAGGGGGCGACGGCAATCCGCAGTTGGACGGCAGAACCATTCCACCATCCGCTCAAGGAGGCAGAGATGAAGTGAACCAGCACGGCGCTGAGAAAGCACCCGCAGTCGGCGGATCCACCTTTCTAATCCGCATCCAATTCCGGCAGAACGCCTGCTGGCAAGGTACAGTCCAGTGGCTGGATCAGAAAAAATCTCTTCCTTTCCGGAGCCTGCTCGAGATGGTTCTGCTGGTACAGGAGGCTCTGGACCAGGCACAGGCGGCAGGAGCAGAGGTCAGGTTTTTATCGTGGGAAGACAAGCAGGAGGTTGTCTAGGACCTGCGTACGGCTTTGGCTGCCGCCAGTGAAACGGTTTCACTTTTTCGAGGGAGATCGTCGAAATCTATCGCGGGTTCTGGCGATCGAACGAGGCGTTCAAAGTCACAAAAAGCGGCCTTGAAGCCCGCCCAGACTGGGTGGCTACAGGCTCAGGTCGTCCAGTACTCCGCGCACGGACTCTACGGAGCGGTCGAAGGCCGCTTTTTCTTCCGGCGTCAGCTCCAGTTCGATGATGCGCTCGATGCCCCCGGCGCCCACGACGGTGGGCACGCCGGCGTAGATGTTCCGGTGGCCGTACTCGCCGTCCAGGTAGGCCGCGCACGGCAGGATCCGCTTCTTGTCCTTCAAGACGGCCTCTACCATTTGCGTAATCGCTGCGCTTGGAGCGTAATAAGCACTGCCGGTCTTCAGGAGATTCACGATTTCGGCGCCGCCCTGGCGGGTGCGTTGCACCAACTCCGCCAGCCGGTCCGCCGGGATGAGTTTCTCGACCGGGATCGCTCCGGCATAAGTGTACCGCACCAGGGGAACCATGTGGTCCCCGTGCCCGCCCAGCACGAGCGTGGTCACGTCTTCGAACGAAATCCCCAGCTCCAGGGCCACAAAGGTGCGGAAGCGGGCCCCGTCCAGAATCCCGGACATCCCGAACAATCTCCCGCTGGGCAGGCCGGCGGCCTTGTGGGCCACGTAGCACATTACGTCCAGCGGGTTGGTGACCACAATGATCGTCGCCTCCGGTGAATAGCGAGCGATCTCGGACGCCGCCTGACGCACGATTTTCACGTTGATATTCACCAGGTCGTCCCGGCTCATCCCCGGTTTGCGGGCGACTCCGGCCGTGATCACGGCGACGTCGGAGCCGGCTGTGTCCCGATAGTCGTTCGTCCCGGCAATCATACCGTCGAATCCCTCGACCGGCGCCGCTTCCATCAGGTCGAGCGCCTTCCCCTGGGGTACCCCTTCCACCACGTCCAGCAGGACGATGTCTCCCAGTTCCTTGGCCGCGACCCAGTGCGCACAGGTGGCGCCGACATTGCCGGCCCCGACGATACTGATCTTTTTCCTCACCTGACCACCTCTCTGCTGCAACTTCGCACTGCCGCCTCCCTTACTTCGTGTACCTCCCGGGCACGCGGCGAATCGGGCCGTGCCTCTATTTGCGTCCCTATGCGGTCTCGGCCGCCTCGGCCTCGCGCTCGGCCCTCTCCCGCGCTTTGGCCTTGCGCTTCTCCACTATCCCGACAATGAGGATGGACAACTCGAACAAGCCGTACATCGGCGCGGCCAGCAAGAGACAAGTCAACAGGTCGGCCGGGGTGAGCACCGCCGAAATGACGAGGATGACCAGCAGGGCGTGCTTGCGGATCTTGACCATGAACGCCCTGGTGATCACCCCGAGCTTGGCCAGCAGGTAGGCCGCCAAAGGCAATTCGGCCACCAGGCCGAACGGCAGGGTGAACCTGATGGCGAACGACACATAGTTGGCCAGCGTGAGTGTGGGGATCAGCTCTTCCCCGGCGAACTGGAGCAGGAACTGCACGCCCAGGCGAAACACCACGAAGAAGGAAAAAGCGATGCCGCCCATAAACGCCAGGTAAGACAGGACCACAAAAACGGTAAAGTACTTCCGCTCGTCCCGTTTGAGCGCCGGCAGAATGAAGCCCCAGACCTGCCAGAGGATGACGGGCAGCGCGGCCAGGAAACCCAAATAGAACGACAACCGGAAATAGGTCATCACCGGCTCGGTGACGCCCAGAAACTGCAGGTCGTGACCAAGGCCGGCGATCGGCGCCTTTACTATTCCCATGAAGAATTCCCTTGCGAAAAAGATGCCGATGGCGCACACCACCACGGCGATCACCGATACGGCCAAGGCGCGCCGCAGTTCGTGCAGGTGCTCGACCACGCTCAGTTCCTTATCGCCGATGTCCGCCAACTGATGTCCCCCCAGTCAAACAACAACCCCCAGGGAGCGTCTCCTCTTAATCCCAGGGGTCGAGAAAGATGCCGCAAGCCGGAATGCTTAGCTCTGCGCCGACTTCGGCGGTTCTTCCCCCTTGGCGACTTCCAGGGTTCGCTTCACGTCGTACACGTCTTCTTTAACTTCCTTGACGCTGTCGGTGACGTCCGCAAAGGTTTCCCGCGACGAATTCCGGAACTCGCGGATCGTCTTACCCAGTGATTTGCCGACGTCGGGCAGCTTACCGGGCCCAAAGACAATAAGGGCGACCACCAGGATCAGGATGAGTTCGGGTATGCCGATGTTTGGAAGCATTCTCCCACAGCCCCTCTTTTCGCATTAATTGCGGCCACGGTCTTGGTATTTCGCCGCGCAAGAGAGAATTCCTGCTTGCGCACTCTCCCCGCCTGACTTTTCTGACAGTGCCGGCGGATCCGGTTTCCCGGAGTCCGCAACCGGCCTTAACTCTTGGCTGATCCGGACGGCTCCTCCGGCTTGGGCGCTTGGGCCGCCTGCCGGTCGTCCCCCGCCGGCAGCTGCTTTTTCACCTCCACGGCTTCCTGCACTTCGCCGGGCCCGCCACGGGTGGACTTGCGGAACTCCTTGATGGTCCTCCCTAACGACTTGCCCACCTCGGGAAGCTTCCCGGGACCGAAGATAATCAGGGCCACCACCAGGATCAGGATCATTTCGGGTAGGCCGATATTCGGAAGCAACGTCATCCACCTTTCTTCCGCTAAAATGGTCAGTGCCTAAGATTTCGCCTGGCACCGGCTTCTCCTGCACCGGCCGGCCAAAAACGAAGATACTCTCCAAGGACACAACCGCACCGCCGGTCAACCAGCGGTGCCTAAGGAAGCCGCCTTCGCCAGCGCCAGATCTTCCAGGCGAGCTGAAACGCCCGGAACACGCCGGTAAAAACCCCGCGCCGCGCCGGGTCGGCCACGTAATCGCCGCCGGGCTCAAGCGCCGCCGCCCGCGGACGGCCCGCAGGCACCGCGGCCGCCTGTTCGCGCTCGGCTTTCTCCCTTTCCTCCCGCAGCTCTCTGCGGCTCTTGGGCGGGGGCAGATCGCGGTGCGCTTCCTTCCAGTACTCCTTCACCGTCCGCCCGAGCGTCTTCCCTAGTTCGGGCAGCTTGCCCGGTCCGAGAATTACCACGATCACCGCCAGGATCAGGATTAACTCCGGGATGCCGATGTTCGGAAGCAAGGCTCCTTCCTCTCCTCCCCGGGTCGGCCGCCGCTAGCCTGCGCCGCCTGGTTCACCTGATTCGCCGGCCCCGGCCGCAAACCCTCTCACGGCCGTCAGTTTCCGAACGACACCCCGATCTGGCGGGCCATGCGCACCATGTCGCTGCCCAGCGGGACGCGCCGCATCTCACCTGTCGCCTCCACAAGCGGCACCGAGGCGATGTGCGGGGTGCGCAGGCAGACCATCTCTCCAAACCGGCCATCCATCACCAGGTTCACAGCCGCCGCCCCCAGGCGGCTGCCCAATATCCGGTCGAACGGCGTGGGCGACCCGCCCCGCTGCAGGTGTCCGAGGACGGTCACCCTGGTTTCGATGCCGGTGACTCTTTCGATCTGCTCCCCGACCTCGTTTCCGATGCCCCCCAGCCGGATTTTCTCGAAGCTGTCCTCAACCACTTTCCTGACCACCATTTCCCCGCCGATCGGCCGGGCGCCCTCGGCCACGACGACGACCGAAAACTGCTTGCCGGCCGCGCTCCGCTCCTTGATCTTGTCGCACACCTTGCGGATGTCGAAGGGAATTTCGGGAATCAGGATGATGTCGGCCCCGCCGGCTATGCCCGCCTGCAGGGCGATCCAGCCGGCGTAGCGGCCCATTACCTCCAGCACCATGATCCGGTAGTGCGACTCGGCCGTGGTGTGCAGCTTGTCGAGCGCCTCGGTGGCCGTCTTGAGGGCGGTGTCGAAACCGAAGGTCTGGTCGGTCGCGGACAGGTCGTTGTCAATGGTCTTGGGCACGCCGACCACCGGGATGGCGTACTTCTCCCATAGTTGGGACGCGATTTTCAGGCTGCCGTCCCCACCGATCACAATGAGTGCTTCGATGGCGTGTTTGGCCAGCGTCTCCAGTACCCGGGCGGAAACGTCGCGGAACTCCACCTCTCCACTCTCCAGCCGGAAGGGGTAGTGGAAGGGGTTGTCCCGGTTGGTGGTGCCCAGAATGGTTCCGCCCCGGGGCAAAATGCCCATGACTTCTTTGGCGGTCAGCTTCCGGGTACGGTCCTCGATCAGCCCGCCGAAACCCTGCTCAATACCGACCACCCGGAGGCCGTAGTGGTTTACGGCCACCTTGACGGCGGCACGGATCACGGCGTTAATCCCCGGTGCGTCCCCGCCCCCGGTCAGAATGCCGATCTTCTTGATGCCCTTCCTGCGCCCGGCGTGCAACTTTATCCCTCCCGCTTGTTTCCGGCCCACCAGGCCTATTCACTGTCTCTTTCAAAGAGGGCGCAACCGCGGGTTTGACGGACCCGGGATTCCGTACCACTCCCCTGTGGGGCGGCTTCGGGAAACGTGGGGGCCGGTTCCCCGGCCCCCACGTCCTCATGCCTACTGCCCATATTGTCTCAGCAATTCGTCCAACACCCGGCCCAGGTTGTCGATGGCGGCGCCGTAGCCGCTCCAGTCTCCCTCGCGCAAGCGCCCCTGGGCGCGTTCGAACTCAAGGCGCGCTTCCTCGATCAATTCCGCCGCGGTGCGCACCTCGGGCACACCGTCCGCCGGCCCGGCATCCGGGTCGCCTGTCGGTGGCGGGGCCGCCCCGGGCGCGCCCAGCGTCCCGAACATCGCAGCCAAGGCGCGCGGGAGGTCCGGTTCGAATACCACGCGCTCACCGTGCAGGAGCACCACCCGGCGCAACTCGGGCATCCGGCCTTCCCCGGCCTGCAGATAGATCGGCTTGATGTACAGCAGGCTGTCCTCGATCGGGATGGCCAGCAGGTTGCCCCGGATCACCTGCGTCCCCCGGTTCTCCCAAAGGGTGAGCTGCTGGGAAATGTACTGGTCCTGGTTGATGCGGGCCTCAACCTGCATCGGGCCGTACACCAGGCTGGCCTTGGGCATCTCATACACCAGCAGGTTCCCGTAGTGTTCCCCGTCGGAACGGGCCGCCATCCAGCCGATCATGTTCTCGCGGCCGTGGGGAGTGAAAGGCATGATCAGCACGAATTCAGGGTCCTCCTCGCCCGGGAGCCGCACAATAGTGTAGTACGGTTCCACCGGAACTCTTTCTTGCCCGACGGCCTCGGTCGGCAGGCTCCACTTGTCCTCCCGGTTGTAGAAGATGGCCGCGTTCTGCATGTGGTAGGTGGTGTACATCTCGGCCTGCACCTTAAAGAGGTCGACCGGATAACGGACGTGCGGCCGCAGGCCGTCCGGCATTTCGTCCATTCCCTTGAACATGTCCGGGAAGATCCGGGCGAAGCTCTGGATGAGCGGGTCCTCGGGTTCCGCCACGTAGAAGTTGACGTCGCCGGTGTAGGCGTCCACGACGACCTTCACGGCGTTGCGGATGTAGTTGTTCCGCCCCTGGAAGGGTTCGGCGTAGGGAAACATATTGGTCATCGTGTAGGCGTCCCACAGCCAGTACAGTTTTCCGCCGTTTACCACGATGTACGGGTCCTGGTCGAACGTCAGGAACGGCGCGAGCTTCGGCACCCGCTCCCGTATATTCCGGTAGTACAGAATCCGGCTGTCCGGCCGCACGTCCGTGGACAGCATCAGCCGGTAGTCGCCCAGGGACACGGCGAACGCAAGGCGCTTCAGAATCGGGCCCAGCACCACTCCGCTGTCGGCCGCCGAGTGCGTAGTGTGCACGTTGGCTTCGCCTTCGGGGTAGTTGAACTCCAACTGGTTGGTATTCACGATGACGTAGTTGTCGGTGGCTTCGCCGAAGTAGATCTCCGGTCTCTCCAGGTGAATGTCGGTGTCGGTCTTCGGCGGGATGTCCTTGATCAAAAACACCGGCTGGCCCTCGCGCGTCACCTCGTTCACCGGGCTCATCGCCACCCCGTAACCGTGGGTGTAGATCAGCCGTTGGTTCACCCACGTCTGGGCCTGTTCGGGCAGCCGGCTCTGGTCCAGTTCCCGTCCGGCGAGCATGACCTGCCGGTACACGCCGTTGATTGTGTACCGGTCAACGTCGACGTTTTTCAGCTCGTAGTAGGTACGTATCTGCTGCAGCTGGGCGTAGCTGGCCTGGAGCGGCTGCCGGTCCCAGAGGCGGATGTTGTCGGTCGTCTCGTCGTTCGCCTGGATCGCGTCCAAACCCACGGTGCGCCCCGCCGGGAAAGCCTCTCTTTCCACCTGGTCCAGGTTGTACGCTTTCCTGGTGAAGGCGATGCTGTGCTCGATGTAGGGTGTTTCGCGGGCCAGCTCGTTCGGCACAACCACAAATCTTTGCAGCAGCGCCGGGTAAGCCGAGCCGAGCACCAGGGAGACCACGATCAGGCCGCCCACGGCGTAGACCAACACTCCCGAACGACGCAGGAAGATATTCGCGATCACCGCCGCCGCGGCCAGCACGGCGAGGATCAGCAGCACGCGGTAGGCCAGTAGCGTGCCGTTGATGTCGGCGTAACCCGGGCCGAACACCACGCCCCGGGGCGAGTAGAGCAACAGGTACTGCTGGAGCAGGTAACCCCAGGCCTGGACCAGCAACACGAAGGCCAGCAGGCCGGAAAGGTGCACCCGTACCCGGCCGTTGGCGAAGAGGCCCCGCAGGCCCTGAAAGGGGTTGGAAATGAAGTAGGCAATGCCTACGAACAGTATGGTGACGATGCCGCTCCAGAAAAGGATGTTGAACAAAAAGATGTGGAGCGGCAGGGTGAAGACGTAGAACCCGACGTCCCTCCCGAAAATGGGGTCGGCTACCCCGAAGGAGGCGGGGTTCAAGAACTTCTGCAAGAGCACCCAGTCCCCGGCGACCGACAGGCTGAACATATAGGCCAGCACAGCGCTCACGGCCAGGAAGAACAGGGTGAGAATCCGGTTGTTCAAGATCTGCTTCCAAGGGATGTCCTGCAATTGGATCACGTTCTCGTGCTGGAGCGTGACGTGGCCCTGTTCCAGAACCACCTTTCTGGTCAGCAGCAGGTTGACGAAGATGAAGGCGAAGAACAGCAAGCCGACCGCGATCCGCAGGCCCAAGTCGGAAAGGATGATGGTCACAAACGTACTACTGTAACCCAGCGACTGGAACCAGAGCCAGTCGGTATAAAGCCGGGCTCCGCCTCCCAGAAGCACCAGGAACAGCGCCCCCGCCGCCACCACAGCGTATAAGGTCCACCGTCGGGCACCCAAAATAGAAATACCTCCTTATTCGCAGACTACGGGGTGATGCCCCAAAACTCGTTGCGGTTTCTTGCCGACCCCTGATTCAAAATCCTCCGTTCCGTGCCGGGCTCCGCTTCTCTAGCCCACCGGCTTGGTCGGTTTTTGCGACTTGTCGGCCTCGTGCCTTAGCTTGTTCTGGCACAGCTCACAGATGGACACGCTCTTTTTCGGTTCCGGAGTGAAGAGATCATCGTCCTCGGTGGTCGCACTCATATCTTCGATCACGAACATCCGGCCGCAGAGGATGCACCTTTTATCCACTTCTTTCTCCCCCCTTTACCCAACCGCGCACCTAGCGGACATGCCGCGGTCGCTGGCCGACTAACTTAAAAGCCGGTATCAGGTTGGCGATGATTTCGGCCTTTCCCCCAACCCGGCTGAAATCCACACTAGTAAATATTTCCCCTTTGTCGGTGGCGATATACTTGGGAGGCAGCCGGTTCAGGGCCACCGCCATTACGTCCTCGCGGCAGCGTTCGCAACCGCACAAGTCCGGGTTGCTCTTGCGGAGTTCGGCCAGCACATCGTCAAAGACTTCGGCCACCGCCACCTCGACATAGTTCTTCAGCATCGGCTCTCCCCCATCTCAGGAACTCACATCTCAGCGCCGCATGGTCGCGACCAGGCGCCCGGCTTTCAGCAACAGGTCCAGACCCTCGTTGATATCCCGGACCACCATGTCGGCGGACATCAGGGCGCCCACCGCGGCACCCTCCCCCTCCAGGACCGCGACCCCAAGCCCTGCCGCCTCCAACATCCGAACGTCGTTGGCGCCGTTCCCGAAAGCGGCTGTTCCCGCCGCCCCCAGTTCCCGGACAAAACGGGCTTTTTCCGGACCGCCCGGACTGGCCGTGAGCACGGTGACCTCACAGTCGACGCCGGTCAAAGCCCGGCGCACCGTCCCGAAAGTGTCGGCGGTGACTACAAAAACGCGCACCCGACCGGCTAGCTGGTTGAGGCGTTGCGCCACCCCGGGCTTGAGCTTTCCATCAACCGCCAGCGTCCCGTTAAAGCCAAACACCACGTCCTGGATGGTCAGCACACCCCGGGCGGGGATGTCAAAGCCGGGCACGTTCAAGGCTCCTTTCAGGGCCAGGGATCTGATTGGGGACGTACCATGCCCATTGTACCGGGACAATGGGCGCAATGTCAAAACGCAAGTCCCGGATCGCCAGGGGCCTGTCTGCTTCTGCCAGCCGTCCCCTATTTTAGGCTGATCCCATACAAGCTGTCAACTCCCGGAAGTATCCCGGGAGTTGATGATGAAAGCTGTGGGTGTCTAGCGGCCCAGGCTCGCCAGCAGGTCCTGGGTCACTTTGCTGATTTCCTGGTCGCCGTTTATTTCCTTGAGCAGTCCTTGTTTGCCGTAGTATTCGATGAGGGGCTGGGTCTGGGCTTCATAGACGTCCAGACGCTGGTTTACCGTGGCCTCGGTGTCGTCGGTGCGCTGGTACAGTTCCCCGCCGCACTTGTCACACTTGCCGTCTTCCTTCGGGGCGTTGAACAATGCGTGGAAAGTCGCGCCGCAGGCGCGGCAGACCCGGCGGCCGGTCAGGCGGTCCAGAAGCTTGCCCCGGGGCACCGCCACGTTCAGCACCGCGTCCAGGATGATACCCATGTCCTTCAGGGTGGCGTCAAGTGCCTCCGCCTGGGGCACGGTCCGTGGGAAGCCGTCGAGCAGAAAACCGTTGGCGCAGTCCGGCTTCAACAGCCGGTCCTTGACCATCGCCACCACCAGCGCGTCCGGAACCAACTGGCCGGCGTCCATGTACTCCTTGGCCTTCAACCCGAGCTCCGTTCCGCCCTTGACGTTTTCACGGAACATGTCCCCGGTGGAGATGTGGGTAATCCTAAGCTCCCTCACCAGCACTTCGCACTGCGTTCCCTTGCCGCCCCCGGGCGGACCCATGATCAGAAGATTCACAGCTCCTCTCCCCTCCTGTACTTTAAAC
>DBEH01000043.1 GCA_002294005.1 Firmicutes bacterium UBA911
ACTTACCGGATTCAAGTTGAAAACGTGCTTCAGCGCTTCGCCCCTAGTGTCGGCACCTTCCACCATGATATCCTCATCGTCAAGCTCAAAATCCAACATCGGTTCCTCGAACACCCCGAGCACCTCCTTCCAGTTTTGCCCATCATATGAAGAAGCCGCCCAAAATGTGTACCGCCGTTAAAAGATTTGGCGATAGACGGCCTCGGCTTTGGCCTCCGAAATTTAAGCCGGACATTGCCAAAAAACGAAAAAACTGCGTCGATGCGCGGTTGCGTTGGTTTGGGGGTCTGGAAGCTACTCCGCCGTCAGAGCGGCGGTTTGGGTGATTTCCATTTCCAGCTTCAGCTTGTCGTGGCACGGGTCACACACGGAGACATCTCTGGGGGCGGATGTGCTGAATAGGGCTGCCGTTGGTCCCGTTCCCCTCTTTGGGCACCTGCTGCCCGACCACCTCGAACATGGTCAAAAGCGAAATCAGCCAGGCCAGGGTGGACTCGGCGCCCTGGTTCGCGTTCACCCCCTGCGGGGTCAGGCCGTCGTAGCAACCGCCGGTGGTGAAGTCGTAAAGCGGCAGGTTCAGGTCGTTGAAGCCCAGGAACCAGTTCAGGCAGCGGCGCGCCTCGACGATCCACCGGAAGTCGCCGGTGCCGCGAAAAGCCTCGATGCAGGCCTCCACCAGCGCCATGGCGTCCAGCGGCTGCTGGTCGAAGTTGGATCGCCGGCCGTCGCGGGTCAGCCAACCGGCGTTGCCGATCAGGCAAAGGTGGCCGTTTTCCGCCGTCTGCTGTTCCAGGAGCCACTCCAAGGCTTGGAGCCCAATCCTAAAATGGCCGGGGTCGGACATGCGGCGGCCGGCCACCAGGAGGGCGTGCGGCAGTTTAGCGTTGTCGTAGGTGACGACGTCCTCGCCCCAGAGCCAGCCCGCGTCCGCATTCTCCCTGAACGCGCGGTGCAGCCTGTTCGCCAGGAGATCGCACAGCCGGCGCGCCTCCGCGTCCCCGGCGTAGGCTTCCATGTAGGAATGCAGGCCCACCAGTGAATAAGCCCACGCCCGGGGTGAAGTGAACGGTTCGATCACGGCCAGACCCTCGGTGAACAGCCGGGCGGCCAGGAAATGGACCGCGTCGTTGGGCGCGTCCCGGACCACCACGCCCAGGCTCCACAGGGCGCGGCCGTGGGCGTCCTCGCTCCCCGCCGTCTCCAGCCAGTGCCGGTCGTAGGACATGAAGTTCCGAAAGCGGCCGTTTTCCCGGTTGAAGGCGTGAAACAAAAACGCCAGATATTTCCGGATGAGCGGGATGACCGCCTTGTTTTCAAACAGCGAATGGCACATAGTGGTGGCGATCAGGGCCCGGGCCTGGTCATCGGTGCAGTAGCCGTGTTCCCGGTTGGGGGTGGTATAAGCGCAGTGCTGCAGGATCCCGGTGTCGTCGGTGATCAGCAGCAGGTGCTGCAGGTTCAGTCTGGGGAGCTGTTCCACCATCCGCGTCGGGTAGTCGGTGTGGGAAGCCCTCGGTCTGCTCATGGGCCTTTCCAGCACGCGGGCGAAGAGGTCCACGTAGCCCCGCGCCACTTCCTTCCAGACCATCTGCCGGCCGAACTGGTAGGCGCGCTTGCGCATGGCGTTCCGTTCCGGCTCGTCGTCCAGGACGCCGATGATCGTACGGGCCATGGCGTTTGCGTCCCCGAAAGGCACCAACCGGCCCCGCCCCCCGGCGAGCAATTCCTCGGCGTGCCAGTACGGCGTGGAAATCACCGCTTTGCCGGCGCCCACGGCGTAGGAGAGGGTGCCCGAGGTGATCTGGTCCGGCGACAGGTAGGGCGAGATAAAGAGGTCGGCGGCCCCGATATAGCGGCAAAGCTCGTCGCTGCCGGTGTATTTGTTGTCGAAGCGCACGTGGGACTCGAGCCCCAGGCGGCCGACCAACTGGTGCAGGCTGTGCCGGTAGGCGTCGCCGGTATGCTTGATCACGTGCGGGTGGGTCGCCCCAAGGATGATGTAGATGAGGTTCGGATGGCGTTTGAGCACTTCGGGCAGGGCCTGGATCACCAGCTCGAAGCCCTTGCCGGGGTGGAGCAGCCCGAACGACAAAAGCACCGTGCGGCTTTCCACGCCGAAAGTGTCCTTGTAAAAGCTCGGGTCGACGAAGGCGAAGTCCGGGATGCCGTGCGGGATGCGGGTGATCTTGGCGTCGGGGACGTCGTAGACGTCCCGCAGTATCTCGCGGCCCTTGTCGGTCATCACCACCATCTGTTCCGAATGCTCGGCCAGTTCCACAAGGATCGACCTCTGCTGTTCCGACGGTTCGGTCAGGACGGTGTGCAAAACGGTCACGACCGGCATCCTTAAGTTTCGGACCAGGTGCAATACGTGGCCGCCGCTCCGGCCGCCGAAGATCCCGTACTCATGCTGCACCACCGCGAGGTCCGCCTGGTTCACGTTCAGGTATTCGGCGGCCCGCAGGTAGTCCGGCAGACTCGACTGGCGGATCTGGAACTTGACCCTCTTGGAGTAGGCGTACCCCTTGTCCGTGTCGTCCATGGCCACGACGGTCACCGGGCAGGTCACCAACTCCGCCTCCAGCGCGCCGGCCAAATCGTGCGTGAAGGTGGCGAGACCGCACTTCCGGGGAACGTAGGTCCCGACCATGGCCACCGACTTGAGCCTGTCCCTTTTGACCCTGTTCACCGGCCAAAACCCCCTCCTCATTTACCCGCGCCCGCCCGGGCGGGCCTACGTCAGGCTTTGCAGCAACATGTCCAGCGGGACCGTGGCGATCCCGGACGCCCAGTCGGACATGGCATAGGCAATGACCAGCACGTCGCGGTGCACCACCGCCCCGCAAGTGTAAACCACGTTCGGCACGTAGCCCTCGCGCTCGTATTCATTCGGGCTCAGGATCGGCTCGGACGTGCGCCCGATGAGCCTGGAGGGGTCGTCTAAATCCAAAAGGTCCACCCCCAGGCAGTATTTGCGCATCGGCCCCACCCCGTGGGTCAGCACCAGCCACCCGGCCGGTGTTTCGATCGGCGAACCCCCGTTGCCGATCTGCACGAACTCCCAGGGACTGACCGGACCGCGGATGAGTTCGTCTGTGTCCCAAGCGTACAGCGAGTCCGAGAAAGCGACGTAGTTGCACTCGTTGTCGCGCCGGCAGAGCATGGCGTACTTGCCGTTGACGCGGCGCGGGAAAAGCGCCATCCCCTTGTTTTGCGCGGCCTTGCCCGTCAGCGTGACCGACTTGAAGTTCAGGAACTCCTTGGTCTCCAAGAGCTTCGAGGCGATGGCGAACCCGTTGTAGCCGGTGTAGGTGGCGTAGTAGGTCGCTTCGCCGTCGTCGTCGACAAAGCGCACCAGGCGCGCGTCCTCAATCCCCCGGCATTCGTTCTCCACCATCGGGAAGAGGATCCGGCCCGAAATGCGGGTGCCCTGCGGGAAACGAACCCGGTAGCACGACTGCTGCAGCCACTGTACAACGTTGTGCAGTTCGAAACGAAGGCGTTTCGGCAGGGTGCGCTCGGTTTCAAACCGCGCCTTCAGGGCCTCGACTTCCCCCAGAGTGAACTCGTCGGGCAACTCGTCAACGAGCTTTTCCACCGCTTTGCTGAGGGCCCCCCTCTGGACGAGCCGCGCCCGCAAGAGGCTCTTGCTGAAGGTTTCGCACGGCAGCCATTCCGGAGTCTCCAGGAACGGGCTGATCGGGCGGGTCTTGATCTGGTAGTCGCTCGTGATCACGCAACTTCTGAATTCCAGCGAGGAGATGTGCCCCTCCCCCATGCAGCGGTAGGTCAAAAGGTAGCGGGTCTCGCCTTGCCGCAGGCCGCTCTGGTCGGGGTGCAAGGCGATGGACGGGTTCAAGACCCCCGCGGATTGGATCGAGTACTCGCTGGTAAGGTACGCCCCCAGCAAGAGCCGCCGCGCTTCCGAAAGCGGCCCGCCCTCCGGCAGGTAACAGGAAACGGCCCGGTAGTTATCCTCCAGAACCGCCTGGAAACGCCGGTGGCGGTGGGCGAACTCGTCGATCACCTGGCCCAGCAAAACAGTGACCTGCTCCTCGGAGAGGGTCAGCACGCGGCCGATGATCCGGCGCACCCGCTCCTCGTTACCCGGAATAAAGGGTTTGGTGATCACCCGCGAAGCATCGGCCTGCCTGATTTCGGCCCTCCGGGTGGCCACCACGCAAAGTGCGCCTCGCTGCGCCATTTTTTCTACCGCCTTTTCGAAGATGATTGCTTCCTAACTTTGGCCGTCCATTTCCGCCAGTATCTCCGCGGTCTTTTGCCCCAGGAGCGCCTCGTCGGCGCGTGTCTCCACGTTCAGCCGGACCACGGGCTCGGTGTTCGACATGCGCAGGTTGAAGCGCCACTTCTCAAACTCCAGGCTGATGCCGTCGGTTTCGTCCACGTGCCGCGCTCCGGGCTCGTATTTGGCTCTTACCCGGGCGATCACCGCGGCCGGGTCGGCGACCGACCGGTTGATTTCCCCGCTGATCGGGAAAAGCCGCATCCGCTCACCCACCAACTCCGAAAGCGGCTTTCCGGTCCGGCTCATGATCTCCAGCACCAGGAGCCAGGGGATCATCCCGCTGTCGCAGTAGGCGAAATCGCGGAAGTAGTGGTGAGCCGACATCTCGCCCCCGTACGCGGCGTCTTCGGCGCGCATGCGCTCTTTGATGAACGCGTGCCCGGTCTTGTTCAGCACGGGCACGCCGCCCGCCTGGCGGACTATTTCTATGGTATTCCAGGTCAGCCGCGGATCGTGAATAATCTTTGCCCCGGGGTGCAGCGCCAACTGGTGCCCGGCCAGGAGCCCGACGATGTAGTAACCCTCGACGAAAACCCCCTTCTCGTCAAAGAGGAAGCAGCGGTCGAAGTCGCCGTCCCAGGCGATGCCGATGTCCGCCCCCTCTTGCAGTACGGCTTCGGCCGTGACCAGGCGGTTCTCCGGCAGCAGCGGGTTCGGCACGCCGTTGGGGAAGGTGCCGTCGGGCGCAAAGAAGCGTTTCTTAAACCGGAAGGGCAGGTGCGGCTCAAGGGCGTCGATCACCAATCCGGCCCCGCCGTTGCCGGCGTTGCACACCACCTTGAAGGGCTTCAGGACGGAGCGGTCCACGTAGCGCAAGAGGTGGGCGACGTAACGGTCCATGGTCGCCACCCGGGTGACCAGCCCCGGGCGGGCGGGCGCCGGAAGACCGGCCGCCAGGCCGCCGGCGGCGAGCAGCGCCTCCATCTCCCGCAGCCCGGAATCGCCGCTCACCGGCCGGGCCTCCTTCCGGACCAGTTTCATGCCGTTATAGTCCACCGGGTTGTGGCTGGCGGTGACCATTATGCCGCCGTCAACCCCCAGGTCGAAGGTGGCGAAGTAGACCTGTTCGGTGCCGCAAAGGCCGATATCCAGCACGTCCACCCCGCTGTCGGTCAGGCCCCTGGTGAGCGCCCGGCTTAAAGGCGGGCTGGAGAGGCGCACGTCTTGTCCCACCACCACCCGCTCCGGCCGGAACAGGGCCGTGAAAGCCTGCCCGACGGCGTAGGCGATGTCCTCATTCAAGTCGTCCGGGACCCGGCCCCGGAGGTCGTACGCCTTAAAGCACGCCGTGCGTTTTCTTGGTTCCGCCAACTCCTTCAACTCCTCGGCCCGCTCCCGGGGCATGATTAGGGTTTCTTTCCCGGCCCGGACCACGACCAAGTCCCGCACCCCAATCAGGCTGACGGTCTCGGAAGGATCTTCGCAGCAGACGATGTTCGACCCTGCGTCCAGCGACCGTACCCGGCCCCGGCAGGCGTTGCCGGACGTGTCTTTATCCAAGAAAGGCTCCAGCGCGGTCCACCCGCCCACGTCGCTCCAGGAAAACGTCGCCGCCACGGCCCGCACGTTTTCCGCCTTTTCCATCACCCCGTGGTCGATGGAAACCGCGGGCAACAGGGGAAACAGGCGCCGCAGCCCGGCGGTCCAATCTCCGGCGCCGTCGAGCGCAGCCAAGGGCTCGAGCGCCCCCAGGTGCCCGGGCAGGTGTTGTCGCAGCGCCTCCAGGATGGTGCCGGCCGTCCACACGAAAATTCCGCTGTTCCAGAAGAACCGGCCGCTTTCCAGGTAGGCCCGGGCCGTTTCGGCGTCCGGCTTCTCCTTGAACCGCAGCAGCCGGTAGTGCGCCACGCCGCCGTCGTCAAGAAGCTTTTCCCCGCGCTCCAGGTAGCCGTAACCGGTCGCCGGGTGGGCCGGCGGGATGCCGAACGTGTACAGGGCCTTTTCCTTCCGGGCGGCGGCCATGGCCGAGGCCAACACCCGCCGGAACTCGTCCACCGGGTGGATGACGTGGTCGGCGGGCAACACCGCCATTACCGGGTCGCCGAAGCGCCGGCGGCACAAAAGGGCGGCTAGCGCCACCGCGCCGGCCGTGTCCCGCCGCGCCGGTTCGCCGATGATGTTCGCGTCCGGAATCTCGGGCAGTTGGGTGCGCACCAGGGATGCAAACCGCTCGTTGGTGAGCACCAGGGCGTGCTCCGGCGCCACGAACGCCGCCAGGCGGTCGTAGGTCTGCTGGAGGAGCGAACGCTTCCCAAAAAGCTGCAGGAATTGCTTGGGCCGGTCTTCCCTGCTTAACGGCCAGAACCGGGTGCCCACCCCCCCGGCCATGATCACCGCCACGGGGAACTGCCTTTGCTCCAGAGCCGTCATCTCTGTCTCTCCTTAAAAGCCCTTTTTTCTCCCCGGCACGCCCCGGTTCATACTGCCCGGGGCCCGCCCCGCTTTACACCGCCCGGGGCCCGCCCCGCACCACCTGTCTGTACACCCGCAAGTAATCTTCCGCCATCCGGTCCGCGGTGAAACGCCGTTCAACCTCCCGGCGACAGCGGGCCCGGTCGATTGAACGCACCTTCTCCACCGCGGCGGCCGCCTCCTCTACGTTGGCGACCAAAAACCCGGTTTCCCCCTCGTTGATCAACTCGGGCATGCTGCCGCGGTCAAAGGCCACCACCGGGGTGCCGCAGGCCAGGGCTTCCACCACGGAAAGCCCGAACGGTTCGTCAAAACCGATGGGGTGCAGCAGGGCGTACGCCTCGCCCAGCAGCCGGTCCCGCTCCAGCGGCCCGACGCTGCCGGCGTATTTTACCCGGTCGCCGTCCAGGTGCGGCTCCACTTCTCTTTCATAGTATTCCCGGTCCTGGATGACCCCGGCGAGCACCAGGCGCCGTCCCGTCCGCCGCGCGATTTGGACGGCGGCATGCGTACCCTTGTCCGGGTGGATCCGCCCGAAGAAGAGCAGGTATTCCCCGGGCCGGTCGCGGAAGGTGAACTCGCGCAGGTCGATCCCGTGGTGCACGGTGGCGATGTAATCCAACTCCGGGGAACGGTCCGCCCGGCTGATGGAGACGTAGTGGACCTTGCCGTTGTACTTTTGGTATACGGGCAGGATGGCCGGCGACGAGAAGCCGTGGATGGTGGTGACCACCGGGGTTTTCACCAGTCCGCTATAGCTCAGGGGCAGGAAGTCGAAGTGGTTGTGAATCAGGTCGAACTCGGCGGCGGCTTCAAAGACGGCGGCGATGTGCAGGCACTCCCAGACCTTGGCGTTAACGGAAGGGTCCTCGGCGTAGCCCGCCTTGCAGACCGCCCGTAGCCGGCCGCGCGTTAGAGAGTCAGCGGTGGCGAAAAGCGTCACGTCCACGCCCCGGGCCGCCAGCCCCTCGGTCAAAAGCGAAACCACTCTCTCCCAGGGACCGTAATGGCGCGGCGGCGTTCTCCAGGCAATCGGCGACAATATGGCGACACGCATGCTCGGCCTCCCCAAAACCCACCGGAAACCTATCGGCCGGTGACCGCACTTGATCCCGGTATGTTACGATTGTATCATGCGCGGCGGATGAAGCCAACCGCTCATCGCCGGTCCGTGTCAAGAATTAGT
>DBEH01000010.1 GCA_002294005.1 Firmicutes bacterium UBA911
TAGATGGTAGATTATTTGGTGGAGGCGGGGGGAGTTGAACCCACCGTCCGAAAGAATGACCACAAGAGGCGGCTACGAGCGTAGGCTGTAGTTTAGGTTTCGCTCCGTTTGGCGCTTACAGCCAGGCTCCGCTGGAGCTATCTCGATGAATTTCCCCGGGCGCCTCCGAGAATTAGCGCCGGGTGAGTCCGCTTAAATGACACCCCGCTCCCGCTCCGCGGGCTTAAGCGGGTGGGATGCTGGCTGTCTTAAGCAGCCAGAGCGTAAGATTCGTTCTTGGCGTTTATAGCCTTTGCCACCGTTTAACGGGCGGGTGACAACCCCGGCTCGCTCCTCTTGCCTTCACTTCCCCCGTCGAAACCACGTCGCCCCCATACTCAGTTTATCCGCACCAGGCGGTGTACTCGCATTGTAACATAATGGCCGGCAATCGTCAATATTTGGGAAATGTTAGGTGTTAGGCCTTGCCGCGGGCGACCCGGGCGATCTCGCGCTCAGCGTCCCGCTTGGCGATGTCCTCGCGTTTGTCGTACATTTTCTTCCCCTTGGCCAGGGCGAGTTCGACCTTGGCCCGGCCGTCCTTGAAGTAGATCCGCAGGGGAATCATGGCCAGGCCCTTTTCCCGGCTTTTGCCCCAAAGCCGCATTATCTCCGCTTTGTGCATCAGGAGCTTGCGCGGGCGCTTGGGCTCGTGGTTAAACCGGTTGCCCTGCTCGTAGGGGCTGACGTGCATGTTTTCGAGCCAGAGTTCGCCGTTTTCGATCCGCGCGAAACTGTCTTTCAGGTTGGCCTTCCCGGCGCGCAGGGACTTGACCTCGGTGCCTTTCAGGACCAGGCCGGCCTCGTAGGTCTCCAGGATGAAGTATTCGTGCCGGGCCTTGCGGTTCTGGCACACTGTTTTTTCAGGCTCCCTGGCCACTGATGCACACCTCCTCTTTGGGTTCACGGGTAGGTTACGAATTCGAGACAGAGGCCGTGGGGCGGGGCGGTGGGGCCGGCGCGGGCGCGGTCGCCGGCGGCGATGATGCCGGGGAGGGTCTCCGGGTCGAGCCGCCCGAGGCCGACCTCGAGCAGGGTGCCAGCCATGATGCGGACCATGTTGTACAAAAAGCCGTCGGCGGAGAATACCAAGCGCACCACTGGCGCTTGGGCCTCGGCGCCGGTTTGGCGCACCGGTCGCGCCGCAAGCGCTTGAGTATCGGCGTCGGGGCGCACCACCGGCGCCCCAGCCTCCACCTCGGCCCGGGTCAGCGTGCGCACCGCCGACCGGACCGGGGCACCCGGGGACACCCCGGAGTGCACGGCCGGAGTACCCGCCCGGGGTACCCGCGCCGGGCACCCACGCGGAGCACCCAGTGGGTCGGGCCGGATCAGCGGGTCCAAGGGCACGGGGCGGGCGGCGGCAGCCTGGAAGGCGCCAAAGTCGTGTGTCCCCGTCAGGTGCCGGGCGGCCCGCCGCATGGCCCCAAGGTCCAACACCCTGGGTACGTGCAGGCTGTACAGCCGGAGGAACAGGCAGCGGACCGGGTGGTTGTATAAAGTGTAGCTGTAGGTCTTGGCCGTCGCGCTGTAGCGGGCGTGAAAATCGGCCGGCACCTCGCGGGCTTCCACCGCGGCGATGTCGCCGGGAAGGACGCCGTTAAGGGCGGCCGGGAGGCGTGCGGTGGGTATGCCCCACCCGCCGGTCACGAAGTTCACCACCTGGCCCCGGGCATGGACGCCGGCGTCGGTGCGGCCAGCCCCAGTGACCTTGAGCGCCGCCCCGGATAACTCGGCCAGGCAGCGCTCCAGTGTCTCCTGAATGGTCGGCAGGCCCGAGCCCGACTGCTTCTGAAAACCGTGGTAGGCCGTGCCGTCGTACGCAAGCGTCAACCGGACGTTCGGCACCTTTTGTTTCTCCTTACACCAGCTCCAAGATCGCCATTGGGGCGGCATCCCCGCGCCGGAACCCGACTTTTACGATCCTGGTGTAGCCGCCCGGGCGGTCCTTGTACTTGGGACCAATGGTGGTGAAGAGCTTCTTGGCGGCCTCTTCGTCGAAAAGGTATTCGGAAACCTGGCGCCGCGCGGCGAGATCGCCCCGCTTGGCCAGGGTGACCATTTTCTCGGCGATGCTGCGGACCTCCTTGGCCCGCGTCTCCGTGGTCTCGATCCGCCCCTCCTTGATCAGCGAGGTGACCATGTTCCGCAACATGGCCCGGCGGTGGTCGGAGCGGAGTCCCAGTTTCCGGTAGCCCATTTGTATTAGTTACCTCCCCAAAACTAGTCGTCGTCGTGACGCAGGTCGAGACCGAGTTCACCCAGCTTGCGCACCACTTCCTCGAGCGACTTCTTGCCCAGGTTGCGCACCTTCATCATTTCTTCCTCGTTGCGCTGGATAAGCTCTTCCACCGTGTTGATCCCGGCCCGCTTCAGGCAGTTGTACGAGCGTACGGAGAGATCAAGCTCCTCGATGGGCATCTCCAGAAGCTTGTTCTTTTTCTCTTCTTCTTTCTCTACCAAGATCTCGACGTTGTTCACCGACTCGGTAAGACCCACAAACAGCCGCAGGTGTTCCGTGGTGATCCGCGCGGCCAGGCTCAACGCCTCGTCCGGGCGCAGGCTGCCGTCGGTCCACACCTCCATGATCAGTTTGTCAAAGTCGGTGTCGTGGCCTACCCGCGTCTTGTCAACCGTGAAGTTCACCCTGGTCACCGGCGTAAAAATGGAATCGATGGGAATCACGCCGATGACATGCGTACCGCGCCTGTTCCTCTCCGCCGGGATATAACCCCGTCCCCGGCCCACCGTCAACTCCATGTACAGCCGGGCGTCCGGCTCAAGCGTGGCGATATGCAGGTCCGGGTTCAGGATTTCCACGTCCGGACTGGCAATGATGTCGCCGGCGGTTACCCGGCCCTCGCCTTCCGCCTCGATGCGCATCAACTGGTCCTCGTCGCCGTAAAGCTTAAGGCGCAGGTTTTTCAGGTTTAAGATCAACTCGGTGACGTCTTCGCGCACGCCGGGAATACTGGAAAACTCGTGCAGCACCCCGTCGATCTTGACGGCGGTGACCGCCGCACCGGGCAGCGAGGCCAAAAGCACGCGCCGGAGCGAGTTACCCAGCGTAATACCGTAACCCCGTTCCAGAGGGTCGACGACGAACTTCCCGTACACGCCCTCCGAATCCATCTCGACGCATTCGATCTTCGGTTTTTCTATCTCCAGCATTGCGAACCCCCTCTAAAGGTACCCACTTACCTGGAGTACAGCTCGACCACCAGTTGCTCCCGCACCGGGATGTCGATGTTCTCGCGCAGGGGCAGGGCCGCCACTTTGCCCACGGCCCGTTCTTTGTCGTACTCCAGCCACGCGGGGGGATTGTTCTCGGACGCCCGGTCCAGCAGTTCCTGGATTCGAGTCAGCCCTTTACTCCGCTCGCGGATTGCGATGACGTCGCCGACCCGCACCTGGTATGAAGGTATGTCGACCTTACGCCCGTTGACCTTGACATGGCCGTGCCTGACCACTTGGCGCGCCTCCACCCGCGACGCCCCAAGGCCTAGACGGTAGACGACGTTGTCCAGCCGCAGTTCCAGCAGGCGCAACAGGTTCTCGCCGGTCACCCCCGGCTGGCGCTCGGCCTTGTGGAAGTAGTTTCGGAACTGGGATTCCAGGACCCCGTAGATCCGCCGCACCTTTTGCTTCTCCCGCAACTGGATGCCGTACTCCGTGACCTTCCGGCGGGAAGGAGCACGTTGTCCGGGCGGCGCGGGCCGGCGGTCGACGGCACACCGGGGCGAATAGCAGCGGTCCCCCTTCAGGTAAAGCTTGGTTCCTTCGCGGCGGCACAAGCGGCACCGCGCATCCGTGTATCTGGCCAAAAGGACACCTCCTAGTTATACGCGCCGGCGCTTCGGTGGCCGGCAACCGTTGTGTGGAATGGGTGTGACGTCTTTGATCAGGCTCACTTCCAACCCGGCGGCCTGCAGGGAGCGTATGGCGGCCTCGCGGCCCGCTCCCGGGCCCTTCACCATTACCGCCACTTCCCGCAGGCCGTGCTCCATCGCTTCCCGGGCCGCCTTCTCGGCCGCCAACTGCGCAGCGAACGGAGTGCTCTTGCGGGAGCCCTTAAAACCGACGGTGCCGGCGCTGGACCAGGAGATCGCATTGCCCCGGACGTCGGAAATGGTGATGACGGTATTGTTGAAGGTGGACTTGATGTGGGCCACACCGGTTTCGATGTTTTTACGTTCTTTCTTTTTGGCTCTTGGACGACGCGCCATCTAGCTACCCCCTACTTCTTTCTGCGGACGCCCACGGTCTTCTTGGGGCCTTTCCGCGTCCTGGCGTTGGTCCTGGTGCGCTGGCCCCACACCGGCAGGCCGCGCCGGTGCCGCAAACCGCGGTATGATCCGATTTCAATCAGTCGCTTGATGTTGAAGGACACCTCGCGCCGGAGGTCCCCTTCCACCTTGTGCTCTTTGTCAATCAGGTCCCTGAGCCGGGAGATTTCTTCCTCGGTCAGGTCGCGGACCCGGGTTTGGGGACTTACGTTGACCTGGTCCAAAAGCTGTTTGGCCGACGCACGCCCGATGCCGTAGATATAGGTCAGGGCCACTTCCACCCGTTTGTCTCTCGGCAGATCAACCCCCGAAATTCTCGCCAAAAACCCTCACTCCTTATCCTTGCCTTTGTTTGTGCTTGGCGTTGGGACAAATAATCATAATTTTACCCTTACGGCGGATCACCTTGCACTTCTCACAAACCGTTCTTACGGAAGGCTTGACCTTCACCGTAATGCCCCCTTTAATCTTCTACTTATAACGGTACACGATCCGGCCCCGGGAAAGATCATATGGAGAAAGCTCGACCATTACCCGGTCTCCAGGCAGGATCCGGATAAAGTTCATCCGGATCTTTCCGGACACATGAGCCAAGACCTTGTGGCCGTTGGGCAGCTCTACGCGGAACATGGCGTTCGGCAAAGGTTCGACCACCTTTCCCTCCACCTCGATGACGTCCTGCTTCACTGGCAACCCTCCTTCTCCATCAAAACCCACAGCACTCTTTGGATATCGGCGCCATTTTTCTCTCTCCACCGGCTCCACCGGCCAACCTGCGCTCCAGTTCAGGATCCTGATCCGCGACCAGCCGGCGGCCGAGCCATCCACCCGCTAAATCCGGGTCAGGATCTCCGGCTCCCCGTCGGCAATCAAGACAGTATGTTCAAAATGAGCGGATGGCCGGCCGTCCTTGGTCACCACCGTCCACCGGTTTTCCAGCGTCATCACCTCGAAACCGCCCATGTTCACCATGGGTTCCAGGGCCAGCGTCATGCCCGGCTCAAGCCGGGGGCCCCTTCCCGGAGGACCGTAGTTCGGAATCTGCGGGTCCTCGTGCATCTTGGCTCCGATGCCGTGCCCGACGTAGTCGCGGACCACCGAAAATCCGTGGTGCTCCACGTGGGTCTGCACCGCATGGGAGATATCGGTCAGCCGGTTTCCGGGCCTGGCTTGGGCGATTCCCAGATAAAGAGCCTCTTCGGTCACCCGCAACAGCTCCAGGACCTTTGCTTCCGGCCGACCAACCGGGAAAGTCACCGCACTGTCCCCAAAATAGCCATTAATTTCCGCCCCGATGTCAATACTGATAATGTCTCCATTTTTTAACTTCCTTAAACCGGGAACCCCGTGCACCACCTCTTCGTTGACCGAAACGCAGATGGTGGCCGGGAAACCGTATAGACCTTTAAAAGCAGGTTTCGCGCCCTGCTTGCGGATGAACCGCTCCGCCACCGCATCCAGTTCCCGGGTGGTGACGCCGGGCTCGATGTACCGGGCCAATTCGGCGAACGCCCCGGCCACCACCCGCCCCGCTTCCCGCATGTAACCGATTTCGCGGACAGACTTGCCGGTAATCACTGCTTGATGAACCCCTGGTAGCTGCGCATCAGCAGGTGCGCCTCCACCTGCTTCATGGTTTCCAAGGCCACGCCGACCACAATCAAAAGGGCGGTGCCGCCGAAGTACACGTTCGGGATCTGGGTCGCCATAAGCACGAAGTTCGGCAAGATCGCGATAAGTGCCAGGAATATGGCTCCCGCCAGGGTAATTCTGGACATCACCTTGGAGATGAACTCGGCGGTCGGCCGGCCGGGCCGGATTCCCGGGATGAAGCCGCCGTGCTTCTTGATGTTGTCCGCCATATCCACCGGATTCATGATAATCGCCGTGTAAAAATATGTAAAGCCGATAATGAGCAGGGCGTACAAGGTGGTATGCAGGAACGACCCCCAGTGGAAGAAGTTCAAAAACCACGCCGCCGCCACGTTCCCGGAGAACCACTGCAGCATCTGCTCCGGGAAGATCAGCAGCGAGGAGGCGAAGATGACCGGGATGACGCCGGCCTGGTTTACTTTCAGCGGCAGGTGCGTGGTCTGTCCCCCGTAGACCCGGCGTCCGATAACCCGCTTCGCGTATTGCACCGGAATCCGGCGCTGCCCCTCGTGCATCGCGACCACGGCGGCGATCACCAGCATCCCGATGATCAACAGCGCGAGCACGCTTAAGATGTTGATCGTGCCGACCTGCAGGTACTCGGCCACGCGGGCCACCCCCTCCGGAACCCCGGAGACGATGCCGGCGAAGATCAGCAGCGAGATACCGTTGCCGATCCCCTTCTCGGTGATCTGCTCGCCCAGCCACATCAGGAACACGGTCCCGGCCGTGAGGATGAGGGCCACGAACAGGTAGTTCACCACCGTCGGTGAAATCAGGGCGCCCTGAATGGCCACCGACATGCCGATGGCCTGCAGGAAAGCCAGGACCGCCGTGCCGTAACGGATGTACTGCTGGATCTTCTTACGTCCCTCTTCGCCCTCTTTGGCCAGCCGCTCCAGTTTCGGAATGACCACGGTCAAGAGCTGCATGATGATCGAAGCGTTAATGTACGGGATGATGCCCATGGCCAACACCGAAAAATTCTTGAACGCGCCCCCGGAAATAACGTCAAGGAGACCAAAGAGCACTCCGCTGGCGATCAGCTCGGCCATGGCTTCGGGACGCACCCCCGGCGTCGGGACGTGGGCCCCGATGCGGAAAATCAGGAGCATCGCCAGGGTAAACAAGAGCTTGTTCCTGAGTTCCGTGACCTTGATGGCGGCCTGCAAGGTGCCTAGGAACTGCAATTAAATCACCTCGGCCTTTCCCCCGGCGGCGCCGATCTTCTCCCGGGCCGCTCCCGAGAAGGCGTGCGCCCGTACGGTCAACGACTTTTTGATTTCGCCGGTCCCCAGAATCTTGATTCCGTCCACCCCTTTGCGCACCATCCGGTTTTCCAGCAGCAGGTCCGGAGTGACCACGGTTCCGTCTTCAAACCGGTTCAAATCTTCGAGGTTGACCACGGCGATATTCTTCTTGAAGATATTCGTAAAGCCCCGCTTCGGCATCCGGCGGGACAAGGGCATCTGGCCCCCCTCAAAACCGCGGCGGACACCGCCGCCCGAACGGGCGTTCTGACCCTTATGACCACGGCCGGCCGTCTTACCCTGACCCGTGCCGACACCCTGCCCCTTGCGGGTCGGTTTCTTGCGGGCTCCGGCCGGCGGTTTCAGTTCGCTGAGTTTCAAGCCTGCACCCCCTTACGCTTCCTCAACCTTGACTAAATGCCTGATTTTGCTGACCATGCCGCGGATCTGGGGCCCGTCGTTTTGTTCCACCGTCTGGTGCATCCGGGTAAGTCCCAGGGCCCGGACGGTGCGCCGCTGGGTTTCGGGCCGGCCGATCAGGCTTTTAACCAGGGTGATTTTGAGCTTTGTTTTCTTCTCGACCACGTCTTAACCCCCCGTTCTCAGTTCCTTGACGTCCTTACCGCGGCTTTTGGCCACCTGATCCCTGGTTTTAAGCTGTTTCAAGGCCTCGATTGTAGCGCGGACCATATTGTTAGCGTTGTTGGAACCCAGCGATTTGGTCAGAATATCCCGCACGCCGGCCAGTTCAAGCACCGCACGCACCGGACCGCCGGCAATCACGCCGGTGCCGGGGGAGGCCGGCCGCAAGAGGACCTTGCCCGCACCGTACCGTCCCAGAACCTCGTGCGTGATGGTGGTGCCGACCAAGGGCACTTGAATCAGGTTCTTCTTCCCATCCTCGATTCCCTTGCGAATCGCTTCCGGGACTTCGGTGGCCTTGCCCAGCCCGAAACCGACGTGCCCGGCGCCGTCCCCGACCACGACGAGGGCCGAGAAACTGAACCGGCGCCCACCCTTGACCACCTTGGCACAGCGGTTGATGAAAACCACTTTCTCCGATATTTCCATTTTGGAAGCGTCTATCCTGCCCACGTCATTCCCCCCGTCACTTAAAATTCAAGACCTTTTGCCCGGGCCCCTTCGGCCAGGGCCTTTACTCGGCCGTGGTACAGGTAACCGGCGCGGTCGAAAACCACTCTTTCGATCCCTAGGGACTTGGCCTTTTCAGCGAGCATCTCGCCCACCGTCCGGGCCGTTCCGATTTTGCCCCCGCCACCTTGCCGCTCCTTCAACTCCGGAAGGAGGGTGGAGGCCGCACAGAGGGTCACCCCGCTTTCGTCGTCCACAAGCTGTGCGTAGATGTGCCGTGTGCTGCGGAAGACATTCAGCCTGGGGCACCCCGCAGTGCCGGCTATTTTCTTGCGCACTCTTATTCTTCGCCGTTCGCGCTGCTCCCTACGACTGGTTCTGTTCAGCAAGAGCCGTGCCCCTCCTTTCGCTTATCGCTTCTTCAGTCCGGCCTTACCGGCCTTCAGGCGGATCTTCTCGCCTTGGTACCGCACGCCTTTGCCTTTGTAAGGCTCGGGGCTCCGGAAAGCCCTGATCTTGGCCGCCACCCGGCCGACCTCTTCCTTGTCGGCGCCCCGGACGACAATGCGGGTGACCGCCGGCACCTCGATCTGAATGTCGGCGGGCGGTTCATATTCCACGGGGTGCGAATACCCCAGGGTTATCACCAGCTTCCGGCCCTGAAGCGAAGCGCGGTAACCGACTCCGACCAGTTCCAGGTTCCGCTGAAAACCCTTGGTCACCCCGTCGACCATGTTCGCCACCAGGGTGCGGGCCAAACCTAACATCGCCGTACCCGGCTCATCCCCGCCCGCTTTCTCGACCAGCGCCCGGCCGTTTTCGACCACCAGTTTTACGGCGGCCGGAATTTCCCGCTCCAGGCGGCCCTTCGGGCCCTCGACCCGGACGGTGTTGCCCTCGGTCGCGATCTTCACTTCCGGCGGTAGATCAATCGGCATTCTTCCGATCCGTGACATCTCTTCCAGTTCACCTCCTGATCCGGAACGCTGCTAACTTCGCCTGGCTTTGTCAGGCTTACCGTCCGGTGCTCACGTACCAACCAGTACGCTCCGCGCCGTCCGGCTGCGCCTTTCGCGCCATGCTCGTTTTCGCAGTTCCGGCACTGTCGCTACCAGATGTAGCAGATTACCTCGCCGCCAATGCCCTCTTTCCGGGCTGTTTTGTCGGCCATGATCCCCTTGGAGGTGGACAGGATGGCAATGCCCAGCCCGCCGAGCACCCGGGGGACTTCCTCCTTGCCCGCGTACACCCGCAGGCCCGGCTTGGAAATGCGCTTCAAGCCGGTAATCACCCGTTCCTTGTTCTTGCCGTATTTCAGATAAATTCGGATCTTGCCCTGCTTACCGTCGCCCACCACTTCGAAACCCCTGATGAAGCCTTCTTCCTTGAGGATCTCGGTGAGCGCTTTCTTGATCCCCGAAGCCGGAACCTCGGTGGTCTCGTGAAAGGCGGTATTGGCGTTCCGGATACGCGTAAGGTAATCCGCAATCGGATCCGTCAACATTCACCCACTACCTCCTTTTACCAGCTTGCCTTGCGAACCCCGGGGATCTGACCCCGGTAGCACAAGTTTCGGAAACAGATGCGGCATACCCCGAACTTGCGCATGTAAGCCCGTGGCCGGCCACAAAGCTTGCACCGGTTGTACTGCCGCACTCGGAAAGTCGGCGGCCGGTTGGCTTTCTCGATTAAGGACTTTTTTGCCATTAGCTGCCCTCCTTTAATGAGGTTTCAACGGCATCCCGATGAGTTTCAGGAATTCCCAGGCCTCTTCATCGCTCTTGGCGCTGGTGACGAAAGTGATGTCCATACCCCGCACCTTGTCGATTTTGTCATAATCGATCTCCGGGAACATCAACTGCTCTTTCAAGCCTAGCGTGTAGTTGCCCCGGCCGTCGAAACCCTTGGGGGAGATCCCCCGGAAGTCCCGGACCCGGGGTAGCGCGACGTTGATCAGGCGGTCCACGAAATCGTACATGCGGCTGCCCCGCAGCGTCACCTTGAGCCCGATCCGCATCCCTTCCCGGACTTTGAAGGCCGCCACCGATTTCTTGGCCCTGGTCACCACGGGCTGCTGACCCGCAATGGTCCGCAGGTCCTGTATCGCGGCGTCGATAGCCTTGGCGTTCTGAATGGCCTCCCCCATGCCGATATTGATTACGACCTTCTCCAACCGGGGGACTTCCATCACGTTACGGTACTTGAACTTATCCATCATCGCCGGAATGACTTCTTCAGTGTACTTCTGCTTCAGTGCCGACACCTCTATTTGAGCCCCCTTTGTTCCTTGCGGCTACTGCAGCGCTTCGCCGCACTTCTTGCAAACCCTAACCTTGGTGCCGTCGTCCAGATTGCGCCACCCCACGCGGGTCGGTTTGTGGCACCGCCCGCACAAAAGCACTACGTTTGACGCGTCGATCGGAGCCTCTTTCTCCTGGATTCCGCCTTGCGGCAGTTTCCGGGTCGGGCGGGAATGCCGCTTGACCACGTTGACGCCTTCGACGATCACCTTGTTCCTGTCGGGGATGGCCTCGATGATCTTGCCGCGTTTGCCGACGTCCTTGCCGGTGATGACCACCACTTTATCCCCACGGCGCACATTCATCCTACCCACTGTTCACACCTCACCATCTTGCGCCCGCCCGAAAAGGGGGCCGAGTCCCCTATTATTTCAGGCCGGCTCCTGTTATTCCGCTTCTTCCACTCCCAAAAAGGTGTCTGACACTTTTTCGTCCCTAAAGTACCTCGGGCGCCAGGGACACGATCTTCATAAAGTCCCTTTCCCGCAGTTCCCGCGCCACCGGACCGAAGATACGGGTGCCCCGCGGGCTTTTGTCGTCCTTGATCACCACCGCGGCGTTTTCGTCAAACTTGATGTAGGAACCGTCCGGACGGCCGATTTCCTTCTTGGTCCTGACCACCACGGCTTTCACCACATCGCCTTTTTTGACCACCCCGCCCGGGGCGGCCTCCTTGCAGGAGCAGACGATGATGTCGCCGATGGAGGCGTAGCGCCGGAAAGAACTGCCCAGAATCCGGATGCACATCAGTCTCTTGGCCCCGGTATTGTCGGCCACGTTGAGCACCGTTTGTACCTGAATCAAGGCCCTAAAACCTCCTCTAGATCTGCGAGCGCTCCAGCACCTCAGCCACCCGCCAACGCTTGTGCCGGGACAGGGGGCGCGTCTCCGCGATTTTTACTTTGTCGCCGATTCGGCACTCGTTGTTTTCGTCGTGGGCCATGAACTTGCGGGTGCGGCGCACCGTACGCCCGTAGAGCGGGTGTTTGACCAAGGTGTCCACGGCTACTACAACCGTCTTGTCCATTCTGTCGCTCACAACCCTGCCGGTCCGCACCTTGCGGCTGTTGCGTTCCACTGTCTTTCCCCCTTAAGCGTGCTTGATGCCCAGTTCTCTTTCCCGCAGCACCGTCTTCACCCGGGCGATCCGCCTGCGCACCTCTTGTATTTTCATGGGGTTGTCGAGTTGCCCGGTGGCACTCTGAAATCTCAGGCGGAACAGTTCGTCCTTGGTATCGGTCAGCTTCTTGCGCAACTCCACGTCCGTCATTTCCCTGAGTTCCTTAACTTTCACCGGCCTCACCCACTTCCTGGCGTTTCACGATTTTCGTTCTGCAGGGCAGTTTATGGGAAGCGAGCCGCAAAGCCTCGCGCGCCGTCTCCTCCGGCACACCAGCGATCTCAAACATGATCCGTCCCGGCTTCACCACGGCGACCCAGTATTCCGGCGACCCTTTGCCGGAACCCATGCGGGTTTCCGCCGGCTTGGCCGTGATCGGCCGGTCCGGGAAGATGCGGATCCAGACTTTGCCGCCGCGCTTTACGTAACGGGTCATGGCGATACGGGCCGCCTCGATCTGCCGGCTCGAAATCCAAGCGACATCAAGGGACTGCAAGCCCATGTCGCCGAACTGGATCCTGGTGCCGCCCTTGGCCTTTCCGGCTCGGTCGGGCCGGTGTTGTCTTCTCCACTTAACCCTCTTGGGCGTCAGCATTGTTACCTGCCTCCTTCACGCGCAGCCCTTTCCGGAAGTATCTCGCCCCGGTAGATCCAGACCTTGACCCCGATCTTGCCGTAGGTGGTTTTCGCCTCGGAAAAACCGTAGTCAATGTCCGCCCGCAGGGTGTGGAGAGGCACCTTGCCCTCGCTGTACCACTCGGTGCGGGCGATTTCCGCCCCGGCCAGCCGGCCGGCGACAGAGATCCGGATTCCCTTGGCCCCGAGCTTCATGGCCCGGCCCACCGCCTGCTTCATGGCCCGGCGGAAGGCGATGCGCCGCTGGAGCTGGGCGGCCACGTTCTCGGCCACCAGCTGGGCGTCAAGTTCGGGCGTCTTGATCTCCACGATGTTTATGCTGACCTGTCTCCCGGTCAGCTTCTCAAGCTCCTTGCGCAGCACCTCGACTTCGGTGCCGCCGCGTCCGATCACCACCCCCGGTTTTGCCGTGTGGACGGTGATACGCACCCGGTTGGCCGTGCGTTCAATATGAATCCGGGAAATCCCAGCGGCAAAAAGCTTGCCCTTGATGTACTCTCTAACCTTGACGTCTTCCAGGAGGAGGTTGGAAAAGTCCTTCTTGCCCGCATACCACTTTGCGTCCCAGTCGCGGACGATCCCAAGCCTTAACCCTCTCGGGTCAACCTTTTGGCCCACTAATTATCCCTCCTTTCCGTCGCTGACTACTACGGTGATATGGCTGGTCCGGTGCTTGATCACGTTCGCCCGCCCGTAGGCCCGCGGCCGGAACCTTCTCAGGGAAGGCCCCTGGTCTACGTAAATCCTGGCCACAAAGAGCCGGGTGGGGTCCATATCGTTATTGTGCTCGGCGTTGGCCGCCGCCGACTTGATCGCCTTGGCCACCGCCCCGGCCGCCCGCTGCGGGGTGAACCGCAGGATGGACAACGCCTCGTCCACGCTCTTGCCCCGCACCAGGCCGACAACCTCACGCGCCTTGTCGGGAGAAAGGCGGATGTATCTGGCTATCGCTTTCGCTTCCATAATAAGAACAATACCCCCTTACTTCAACGCCGTGGATCTTTCGGTGTGGTGCCCGTGCCCGCGGTAGGTCCGCGTGGGCGCAAACTCGCCGAGCTTGTGCCCAACCATTTCCTCGGTGACGTACACCGGCACGTGCTTTCGCCCGTCGTACACGGCGATGGTGTGGCCAATCATCTGGGGGAAGATGGTCGACCGGCGGGACCAGGTCTTCACAACCCGCTTCTGGTCCTTATCGTTCATTTCCTCGATCCGGGCCAGGAGTCTCGGACTGCAATACGGCCCTTTTTTAAGTGACCGACCCACGTTGCTGCCCCCTTTCTTACTTGGTGCGCCGCTTGACTATCAGCTTGCTGCTGGCCTTCTTCTTGTTCCGGGTCCTGGCGCCCAACGCCGGCTTACCCCAGGGGGTGACCGGGGGGCGTCCGATCGGTGAGCGGCCCTCGCCGCCGCCGTGCGGATGGTCGACCGGGTTCATCGCCACGCCCCGCACGGTCGGACGGATGCCCCGCCAGCGCGCCCGCCCGGCCTTGCCGGTGACGATGTTCTCGTGCTCCACGTTGCCCACCTGGCCGATGGTCGCCCGGCAGCCCACCGGGAAGAGCCGTACTTCACCGGAAGGCAGGCGGACGTGGGCGTGGTTGCCCTCCTTGGCCATCAACTGGGCCGCTCCTCCGGCAGACCGGACCACCCGGGCCCCGTGCCCGGGATAAAGCTCAAGGTTGTGAATGAGCACCCCCGGCGGGATGTTCCGCAGAGGCAGCGCATTGCCGACCTTGATGTCGGCCTTGGGGCCGGACATAATCTCCTGTCCGACCTTCAAGCCGGCCGGGGCGATGATGTACCTCTTTTCGCCGTCGGCGTAGTTGACCAGCGCGATGTTCGCCGAGCGGTTCGGATCGTACTCGATGGTCGCCACCCGGCCCGGTACGCCGTCCTTATCCCGCTTGAAATCAATCACCCGGTACAGCCGCTTGTGCCCGCCGCCCCGGTGCCGTACCGTGACCCGGCCCTGGAAGTTCCGGCCGGCTTTCTTGCGCAGCGGCTCCACCAGGGACTTCTCCGGCTCGGTCACCGTGACTTCCCGGAAGTCGGAAACGGTTACAAAACGGCGTCCGGGGGAAGTCGGTTTAAACTTTTTGGTCGCCATCCATATTCCTCCCTAGAACTACATGCCTTCAAAGATCTCGATCTTGTCGCCCGGGTGCAAGGTCACCACGGCCTTTTTCGTTTCCGGCTTGCGGCCGACGATGTTCCGCCGGCGCACCTGCTTGCCTTTCACCCGGATGGTGTTGACCTTAAGCACCTTGACCTTGAAGATCTCCTCCACCGCCTTCTTGATCTCGGTCTTGTTCGCCCGGGGATCAACGATGAAGGTGTACTTGTTACCCTCGGTCAACGACATCGACTTCTCCGAAATCAACGGCTTGCGCAAAATATCGTGGGCAAACTTCATTACGCCAGCACCTCCTCCACCCGGGCCACCGCATCCCTGGTCACGATCAGGTGGGGATGGTCCAGCAGGTCGTACACGTTGAGCCGCCTGGCCTCCATGGATTTCACCCCGGGGATGTTCCGGGCCGACTTCTCAACGTTCGCGTTCCTTTCGGCGGTGACCACCAGCGCGCCCTCACCGGCCTTCAGGTTGGCCAGGATGCGCGCCATCTCCTTGGTCTTCGGCGCTTCGAGTTCCAGGGCGTCCAGGACCAGAATCCGGCCCGCGCCGACCTTGGTCGCCAGCGCCGACTTCAAAGCCATCCGCTTGACCTTCTTGGGCACCCGGTAGGAATAATCCCGGGGATGGGGTCCAAAAACGATACCGCCCCCACGCCAGATCGGCGAACGGATGGTGCCGTGACGGGCCCGGCCGGTGCCTTTCTGACGCCAGGGTTTCTTCCCGCCGCCCCGGATCTGGGACCGGGTTTTGGTGTCGTGCGTGCCCTGCCGCCGATTGGCGAGCTGCATCACGACCACCTCGTGCAGTACGGCCTCATTGACCGGCTGACCAAAAACGGCCTCACTCAGTTCAATCTCGCCCACCTGTTGACCCTCGATATTATAAACTGCTGCTGTGGGCATAAGCTCTAATTCCCTCCTGCCTGCGCTTCCTCTTTACCCGCTTTACCCGCGCTTCTTCGTCAGGCTACTTGTCGCCTTTCACCGCGCTTCTGACCATCACCAGGCTGCCCCGGATTCCCGGAACCGCGCCCCGCACGGCCAGGAGATTCTTTTCCGGGTCGACCCTCACCACCTCCAGGTTTTGCACGGTCACCCGCACGCCGCCCAAGCGCCCAGGGAGTTTCCGGCCCTTGAACACGCGGGCCGGACCCTTCGCCCCCAGCGCCCCCGGCCGGCGGTGGTACTTGGAACCGTGACCCATCGGCCCCCGGTGAAAACCGTGGCGCTTGATAGCCCCGGCAAAACCCTTGCCCTTGGAGGTGCCCGTCACATCCACGATTTCCCCGGCGTCAAAAAGGTCCGCTTTCAGCACCTGCCCGACCTCGTAGTCGGCGGCGTCCGCCACGCGGAGTTCACGCAAGAACCGGCTCGGCTTCACCCCGGCGCGGCCGAAGTGCCCTTTCAGCGGCCGGTTCACCTTCTTCGCCGGCCGCTCCCCAAAACCCAGTTGCACGGCGCTGTAGCCGTCGGTTTCCGGGGTCTTTTTCTGGACCACGGTACACGGACCGGCCTCAATCAGCGTCACCGGGACGGCCGTCCCTTCCGCCGTGAAAAACCGGCTCATTCCCAGCTTCTTCCCAAGGATTCCCTTGGCCATCAGTCACACCTCCTGCTCCGCACCTATAGCTTGATCTCTATGTCCACACCGGCCGGCAAATCCAGACGCATTAAGGCGTCCACCGTCTTGGGCGTCGGCTCGAGAATATCGATCAACCGCTTGTGGGTCCGGATTTCAAACTGCTCCCGCGAGTCTTTGTCCTTGTGCGGCGAACGGAGAATCGTGTAAATCTCCTTTTCCGTCGGCAGCGGGACGGGGCCCGCCACGTCGGCGCCCGTTCTCCGGACCGTCTCCACTATTTTCTGGGCCGACTGATCCAGCATTTGGTGGTCAAACGCTTTTAGCCGGATCCGGATCTTCTGCCTTTGCATAGAGAAGCCTCCTAGCTATTTTGTCCCCGTGACTACGCCGGCG
>DBEH01000055.1:0-31127 GCA_002294005.1 Firmicutes bacterium UBA911
GCCCCCACCCGCACCCCCGGCAGCCGCACGTCCGGCAGGTGCTCGAAGAAAGGCGCGGTCCGTTCCAGGAACTCCGGGCTGGTGCAGCCGATGCAGGGCGTGTTGGCGCCCACGGGCCAATTCAGGTGCTCGCCGCACCACTGGCGGCTGGGGCAGTCGGCATGCGTCACCGGCCCCTTGCAGCCGATCTTGTAGAGGCACCAGGGCTCGCCGATCTCGGCGGCGAAAATGCCGCTTTCAAAATAGTGCCGCCGCTGGCAAAGGTTGTGGATCGTTTCGCCGTAGAACACCACCGGCCGGTTCAGGGCGTCAAGCTCAGGAACCCCGTACCAGATCAGGTGGGCCAGCGTGCCCAGGATCCAATCGGGATGCGCCGGGCAGCCGGGCACGTTGATTACCGGCCGGTCCACGACGGCCGACACGGGTTTGCTGCCGGTCGGGTTGGGGTGCGCCCCGAAGGGCAGCCCCCAGGTGGCGCAGGAGCCGACGGCGACCACGTGCTTGGCGGCGGCGGCCAGTTCCACCACCGCGTCCCACGCCGTCCAGGGTTCCCCGTCCCCGCGCAGACCAATAATGGCGTACCGCCCCCCGGCCGCGGTCGGTACCGTGCCCTCCACCACCAGGATGTACTCGCCCGGACGCTCGACAATGATCTGTTCCAGGACGGCAATGGTCTGGTGCCCCTTGGCCCCCATCAGGGTGTTGGTCCAGTAGATATCCAGCAGTTCCCGCAAAACCGCCCCGAAATCCGGATGCCGGCTGTTCAGCGCGGACAGGATGTCCCCGTGGCAGGTGTTGGTCTCCAGCCAGGCCAGGGGATGTTTTTCCGGACGTTCGGCAGCCGCGGCCGAAGGCGCGGGCGCGCGGATGTCCCCGGCCCGCAGCCCGCCCAGGGCCTCGCCGGTCCCCGGAACACCAGTGTCCCGCATCGGCAATCTTCCTTATCGTTTAAGAAAACATACTTCCCGACTAGTATTGTCCGAAACTCCGGGGCTATGCGAAGGGGATTTCGGATCGTGCATTGCCGCCGTCGGCCCGGGGAATGTTAGCCGTATCCAGGATGGGGGTTTGAAGGGGAAATGTGGTTCTCCAATAACCGTTTTCGGGGCGGGGTCTTTTATGTCTAGCGGGCTGCCGCGGGTGGGTTTCGGCGAGGCCGTGGCGCTCCTCGTTGTTTTCCTCAGCATGAAGGTCCTGATCTCGCACCTGGCCCTGATCTTTCCGCTCGGGCTTTCGGCCTCCTGGATGATCCCCCTGATGCACCTGCCGGTGGGCCTGGTGGGCGCCGCGGTCATCGTGTGGCTCCTGAACCGGTTTCCCGGCCGGACCATCGTGGAGATCGGCGAGGAACTGGTGGGCCCGGTGGTGAACGGCTTCTTCACCCTTTTCTACTACGTTTTTTTCGTCATCTTCACCGCCCTCATCCTGCGCCAGTTCGCCGAATTTATGCTCACCGGTTTTCTGCCGGAGACGCCGCTCGGCGTCGCGGTGCCGGCCTTTGCGGCCGGCGCGGCCGCGATCGTATTCCTGGGGCTGGAGGCCCTGGCCCGGACGGCCCGGGTGTTGTTCTACCTTTTGGGGTTTAGTTTCGTGCTTTTGCTGCTTCTAACCTCGAACCTCTGGGCGCCGCACGGAATCATGCCGCTTTGGGGTCCCGGGGTACTGGCGCTCTCCTGGGCCGCATTTTCCACCCTGGGCGTGGGGGTGGAGATCTTCCTATTGGCCCTGCTGGCGCCTTATCTGCCGCGGGGCCGGGTGCTCGCCGCCGGCCTGGTCTCGGTGCTGGCGGCGGGCGCGGTCGTGGCGCTGGCCACCCTGGTTTCTCTCCTGGTATTCACCTACCCGGTGGTCCGGGAACCGGTGCTGCCGATGTTCGAGTTGGCGCGTGCCGTGCAGTGGGGGCGGTTCTTCGTGCGGATGGAAACCCTGTTCCTGCCGCTTTGGATCTTCTCGGCCCTGATCGGGCTGGCGGCGGCTCTTTACATTTGCACCGCCGTCGCCGCCCGGGCCTTAAAGCTCCCCTGCCACCGGCCGCTCATCCTCCCCACCTTGGTGTTGATCCTGGCCGGGGCCTTCACGCCGCCCAACTTCTCCACCGCCGTGGAAGTGGGCTTCGTCGTCACGGCCCAGTGGTCGTTCGTCCCCCTGGGAGCGATCATCGGCGTCCTGGTGGCGGCGGCTTGGCTGCGCAGCCGGCGGCAACGGCGAGAATAGAATCCAGAATTCAGAATGAGAAAAGGAACCGGAATCAGCCGGCACTTAAGCCCGGCCGGTACCCAATTCACCGCAGCACCGCATTGTCCGGGCTCGGGACCAGAATTCTCTTGCCCGTCACATACTCGGTGCGGCGCGGGGAATGTTATCCTTGAAACCGCACGCGGCGCCGGAATCGGAGGGGCCAAGCGACGTGTTCTTTGCTGAAAACACTGAACCGGCTGCTGGTTTTCCGGGAGCCCGCGGTGCCCCGGTACGAATTTGAAGCTGGGCGTGAGGACCGGCCTTCGGCTCCGGCAGGAGGGCGGGCGCCGTCCGGAGCAAAAAAGCCGGCTGGCGGCGCTCCCGGGGACACCGCCGCGTTCGAGAAGAAACGGGCCGAGGGCCGGCGTCTGGACGCCATCCTGAAGGGAAACCGGCCGCTTTCCACCAGCCTGGACGAGAACGAGCGCCTGCTCAAAGAGATTTTCCGCGAACCCGGCAATAAGGACATTGTGTTCCGCCCCTTCTCCATCGGTACCGAACGGCCCCGGCGGGCGCTTTTGGTTTTCTTCGACGGGCCGGTCAACACCGACCGGCAAAACCTGTCCATCCTGCAGCCCCTGATGCTCTTCGCGGGCTTGCGCCCGGACCGGATCCCGGCGGAGCGGGGTGAACCGGGGCCTGCCGGCCAAGAGGCGCGGGAAGAGCTGGCCAAAAGAATCCGCGAAGCGCTCCTCCCCGGGAACGAGGTCAGCCCGGCGGGCACCGTCCGGGAGGTGGTGGAGGACGTGTTGAACGCCAACACCGCCCTCCTGGTCGACGGGCTGGACACCGCCCTCCTGATCGAAACCAAGGCCTGGGCCACCCGGGGGGTGGGGACGCCGCAGGTGGAGGCGGTGATCCGGGGCCCCCAGGAGGCGTTCACCGAACAGATCCGGATCAACATAACCCTGATCCGGAAAACCCTGCGCCGCTCGAGCCTGGTGACCGAGTTCCTCCCCGTGGGCCGGATAAGCCCGCTGCAGTGCGCCGTGATGTACCTGGACGACGTCGCCAACCCCGCCCTGGTGGCCGAGGTGAAGCGCCGCCTGAAGTCCGTCGGGGCCGACTACGTGAACGAATCCGGGATCCTGGAACAGTTCATCGAGGACATGCCCGGCGCCCCGGCCCCGCAAACCCTGGCCACCGAACGCCCCGACCGGGTGGTTGCCGGCCTGGTGGAGGGGCGGGTGGCCATTATGGTGGACGGCAACCCCTGGGCGCTGATCGTCCCTGCCACCTTCTTCTCCCTGATGCAGGCGGCTGAGGACGCCTACAACCGGTGGCCGCCAGGGACCTTCACGCGTTTGATTCGCTACGTCGGCCTGGGACTGGCCCTGCTGTTGCCGGGGGCATACGTCGCCATTATCACCCACCACCCCGAGTTCATCCCCACCGACCTGCTGCTCGCCTTCGCCGGCGCGCGGGAACCGGTGCCCTTCCCGACGGCGGTGGAGGTGTTGCTGATGGAAGCGGCGTTCGAACTGATCCGGGAGGCCGGGGTGCGCATCCCGGGCACGGTGGGCACCACCCTGGGAATCGTCGGCGCCCTGATCCTGGGCCAGGCGGCGGTGGCCGCGAATATCGTCAGCCCGATCCTGATTATTATCGTCGCCCTGACCGCACTCGGCTCGTTCACCATCCCGAACTACCCCTTCTCCAACACCATTCGGATGTACCGTTTTTTTTACATCGCCTTGGGCACGGTGCTGGGTCTCTTCGGAATCCTGGTCGGGCTTTTCGTGCACCTGGCCCTCCTGGCGCGCATGACCTCGTTTGGGGTGCCCTTCCTGGCCCCGGTGGCCCCCGTGACCCGAAGCGCGCCCGACTACCTGTGGCGGGGGCCGGCCTGGGAACAGGAAGAGCGGCCGGACTACCTGGACCCGTTGCGGCGGCGACGGCAACCCCGCATCAGCCGGGGCTGGACGCAGCGCCGCACCGGTAAGGGGGACGACCGGCCGGACGGCCGGTGAGCGTTTGCCGCCGGAACCAAAGGCGAAGGAGGCGGGAGGACCATGCGGCGGGTACTGACAAGCTTCGTTCTGATCCTGATGATCCTGTGCCTGCCCGGCTGTTGGGATTACCGGGAGCTGGACGAAACGGCCTGGGTGACGGCGATCGGCCTGGACCGGGGCCGGGAAAACGTCCTCACGGTCACCCTGCAGATCGCTGTGGCGCGGAACATCGCCCCCGCCCCCGGGGGGGGCGGCGGTGGGGGCGGCGAGGGGCTGGTCGTGACCTCCATGGAGGCGCCCAGCCTCTTAAGCGCCCTGGAGTTCACCCACGCCTGGATCGACTGCCGGGTCGACCTGTCCCACACCAAGGTGTTTATCGTCGGCCGCGAACTGGCCGAAAGCGACTTTACCGCTTTCATAATGCCGCTGGCCCGGTTTCCGGAGTTCCGGCCGACCGTCGGGGTGTTGGTGGCGAACGGCCGGGCGGAGAACGTGCTGCGGGAGGCCGACCCGGTCCTGGAGCTCAGCCCGGGCAAGTTATGGGACCAGATGACCGGGGCCTGGGCCGCCACCGAGTTCATTCCCCGGTCTGACTTCCGGCGGGTTTATATCGACACCGGTTCTCCCGGGGCGGCGGGCCTGGCCGCCCTGATCGGCGTGGAGCGGGAGAAAGAGGGCCCGCCCGATCCTTCACACAAGGCCAAGGGAGTCCACATGGCCGGGACCATCCCCCGGCGGGGCGGGCAGAAGATCGAAGTGATGGGTGCGGCCGTGATCGAGGGCGATAGAATGGTTGGGGTGTTAAACGGGGACGAGACCGGGGTGGCGAAGATGGTGCGGGGTACCTTCCGGGAAATGATCAAGACGGTGCCCGACCCGCGGCACCCCGGCCGGTTTCTCACGGTCCGGGTTTACCCGCGTGAGCCGCCGGCGGTTGACGTCCGGATCGGAGCGGACGGAATGCCCCGGGTGGCGGTGTTGATCCCGCTGGAGGGGAGCATCCTGGGTATTCAGAGCGGAGAACACTACGAACGGCCGGAAAGGGTGCACCAGGTGGAACGGGCGGTGGAAAAAAGCCTTATGACCGACGCCCGCGCCGCCCTGGACAAGGCCCAGCACGAGTTCGGCGCCGACTTTTTCGCCCTGGGCTACCACGCCAAGCAGCGCTTCCCCACCTGGCAGGCGTGGGAGGAGTTTGCCTGGGACGAGAAGTTCCCGGACGCCGAGATCAGCTTCGACTTCGACTTCAAAGTGCGGCGCATCGGCATCTTGCGCGAGACGGTGCTGTGGCGCTAGCAAGATCTTCAAACCAGGGGGAATCCGGAACCGGGTGGCGACCGGAACGAAGGAGTGAGCGTTTTGTTGATCAAGGTGCTGATCATGGTGGTGGTGCTCGGCATCGCGATGCACACGGCGAGCTACGGTCTGTGGGCGTTGCGCAAGGGAAACCGGCGGGGCGCTTTCGGGACCTTCGCCCTCGCGGGTGCGGCGGTGCTGGCGCCGCCCGCGGTCTGGCTCTTTGCCGCGTAGGGGTCCGCCCGAAAAAGACAAGCCCCTCTTCCGGGGGGCCTATCAGCCCGGGTGCAAAGGGGGCTCTGTCCCCCTGGGGGTGCAAAGGGAGCCGTCCCGTTAGTGCTGGGAGCCGGTGCGGTGCTAGTCGTCCAGCGAGAACAGCCAACGGACGATCATGTTTCCGGTGGCGAGGATGAGGCAGGTAAAAATACCCACCAGCAGGGACGCCATGAAAGGCGGCGCGGGAAAGTCCTCCAGGGCGTTTAAGTAAAAGAACGAAAACATGACGGCGCCGGTCGCGACAACTCCGAAAAACGTGACGTAAGTCATTTCCCGGAAGCCGATGTCCGATTTCGCGAAGGGTTCCACCTTGGAGTCCTCGTGATGATGCGCCAAGTTCTCACCTCTCCTTGTTTTTGCAGACTAGCGTGGTTCTTTTTCATACACCTTACCAAATAATCGGCGGACAAGTCAACCCCATCACGCGAGTTAACTTGTCATTCGCGAGTTAACATTGCTCATGCGGCCGGGAAAGGCGGAGAAGTTGGGACGGCCCCGGGTTTTTTGCCCGGGGCCGAAATCCCCTGCTACTTTACCAGGAGCACGGGGCAGGGGGCGCGGCCGACCACTTTCTGCACGACGCTGCCAATCACCCAGGCGCTGAGGGCCCCCGCACCGCGGGTACCCATGATGATCAGCTCGAAACCTTCCTGCTCGGCGTACTTGGCGATCTCTGCCCCGGCGTCACCGCTCCGGTAGACCACTTGGGCTTTCAGGTCGGCGTCCTCAAAGAGGGCGAGCGTCGCCGCCGCGAGCCTCTCCGCTTCCCTGTCCATCAACTGCCGGTAAGTTTCGGCGGAAAGCCACGGTTCGCCGCTCACGATCGGCGGGGGGTAGACGTATATGATCTCCACCTCGGCCGGCTGAACACCCCGGGCGAACTCCACGGCCAGATTCGCGGCCTTCATCGCGTTGTCGGAACCGTCCGTCGGCACCAGAATCTTGTTGAACACGGCTATCCCTCCCCAATTAATTAAAGAACCTTACATCCCCCGTGGAATTCCGCGAGGCGCGAGCATACCGTTTGTGGTCCCACCGCCCTTCTGTGTTCGGCGCGCGCCGATCGTTGCCGGTAGTGTCACCGTGGCGGCACAGCGCTCTGGTGCGGGAACCGCCGCACGGAACCACCTGCCCTTGTGCTTATGTTAGCAAGACCGCACGGTGATGTCAATTGCTTCCTGGATATTCACGACCGAGAAATCATGTTCAATCAAAGGGAAGGGCAATTGCGGCTGTCGATTCGTGTCGCGGCTTATCCGTCAAAGAGAGGAAACGGCTTTTTCCCTGTCGAATTCTGAATATAAGAACCGGTTGGGGGGGTGAGCCCATCGGCGCCGGTCGAACTGCCTCCGCTGGCGGCGTACGTGCTGGACGGGTTGCTGATCCTGCTGATCGCCTATAAAATCTTCACCCTGGTCCGTGGCACCCAGGCCGTCCGGCTGATTAAAGGCCTGGTGGTCCTGGCGGCGCTGACTGCGGTGGCCCAACTGCTGCAACTGCCGCTTTTGTCCTGGACGCTGGAGAAAATCTGGACGATGGCCTTCGTGGCCCTGCCGGTCATCTTCTGGCCGGAATTGCGCCTGTTGCTGGACAAGCTGGGCCGGGGCCGTCCCTTCGGCCGGCTGGTGCCGGGCAGCTCGCCGCTTAAGGCGCTGGTGGGTGAAATCGCGGCCGCCGCCGAGACTATGTCGCGCGACCGCCTGGGCGCGCTGATCGTGATCGAGCGGGAAACGGGGCTGAAAGAATACGTGCAGACGGGCACCCCTTTGGACGCCCTGGTTTCCCGGCTCCTCCTGCTCCAACTGTTCGCCAAGAATACGCCCCTGCACGACGGGGCGGTGATCATCAAGGGCAACCGGGTCGTGGCGGCCGGCTGTTACCTGCCCTTGAGTCTCGACGAAAGGTTGGCCCGGGAGCTGGGGACCCGCCACCGGGCCGGGATCGGCCTCAGCGAGCTGACCGACGCCCTGGCAGTGATCGTCTCCGAAGAGACCGGGACCATCTCCCTGGCCGAAAACGGCGCGCTGACCCGCTGTCTGGATGCGGCGGCGCTGGCGGATTTGCTGGAAACGCGCCTGGCGGTGGAATTCCGCTTCTCTTGGCGGGTTTGGGAATGGGAGACCCCAAAAAAGAGAAAGAAGAACGAGGAACCATCCTCGGTGTAGGCGGTGGGCTCGTCCCCGTGTGTCAACTTCAGTTCCCGCGCGGGCCAAGCCCGGCGGCGGCCATTGTGCGGCGGACGTAGGCCAGTTGGAGCTGCAGGGGCAGGTCTTTGGGGCAGTTGTCCTCGCAGCCCATGAGGCCCATGCAGCCGAAGATCCCGTCCTGCGAACCAAGCACCTCGAAGTACTGGGCTGCGCTCCGCTCGTCCCGCGGGTCCAACATGAAACGGGCCAGGCGGTTGACACCCGCGGCCCCGATAAAACCCGGCTGAATGTGAACCTTCGCACAAGCCGCAAGGCAGCAGCCGCACTCGATGCACCGTTCGGCCTCGTAAACCTTCAGCACCGTCTCATTGTCCATGCGCTCCTCCGGGGCGACCGGCTCAAAGGCCCGGGAGGTGTGCAGCCACGCTCCGGTTTTCAGGGCCACGTGCCGGAACCACTCCCCGGTATCCACGGACAGATCCCCGACGAGCCGGAAGACAGGCAGCGGGTACAGCGTGATCCGGTCGGGCAGCCGGCGGGTGAAAGTCTTGCAGGCCAACCGGGGCCGCCCGTTGATCAGCATGCCGCAGGAACCGCAGAGCGCCATCCGGCAGACAAAGTCGAACATCAGGGAGGGGTCCTGTTCTTCCCGGATCCTGGTGAGCGCCGCATAGATGTTCATTCCCGGCGTTTCGCGCAGGTGAAAGGCCTGCATCCGGGGCTCCGTTCCGGCTGTAAACGGATGGTAGCGGAAGATGTCGAAAGTCAGGCGGCGGTCCATACTTTTCCTCCTTGAACGGCTAGGCCGGGGCGGCGCGTTTTCCGGGGGGCAGTTCGGTGATCTGCACCGGTTCGTATTTGAGCACGGGCACCTCGGCCCCGGGCGGCCAGTAGGCCAGCGTGCGGCACAGCCAGTGGACATCGTCGCGGTTTGGGTGGTCTTCCCGGAAGTGACCGCCCCTGCTCTCGGTCCGGGCCAGCGCACTGCAGGCGATGCACAGGGCCAGGCGGACCATGCCCGGGAGCCGGAGGGCGGCGCCCAGCTCAGGAACGGCCCCGCGCCCGCCGGACGCCAGTCCCACCTTTTGCGCGCGCCGGTGCAATTCCGCGAGCGCGGCCACCGCCGTCTCCAACCCGGAACCGGTCCGGAATATACCTGCATGTTCCGTTAGGATTTGCCCCATTTGTTTCTGGAGGGCATAGACGTTTTCGCTGCCGTTTTGGCCCGCGACGAGGCGCCGGAGGCGGTCTTCCTGGGCCGCCAGGTGTTGGGCGACCAGGGTGCTCGTGTAGTGGAGAGCCTCTCCGAGGGCAAACTCGGCCACCTTTTTGCCGACGACCATGCCGGCCACGATGGTTTCGGCCAGGGAATTGCCGCCCAGGCGGTTGAACCCGTGCAGATCCCAGCACGCCGCCTCGCCCACGGCGAAGAGCCCTTTTAAGCCGTAGGCCGCCCCGTCGATGTTCGTCCGCACCCCGCCCATGACGTAATGCTGGACGGGGCGCACCGGAATCAGTTCCCGGGCGGGATCGATCCCGGCGAAGTCCCGGCAGAACGCCGCCAGGCTCTTAAGATGCCGTTCGATGTGGTCCGTACCCAGATGACGCACGTCCAGCCAAAGGTGCGGGCCGTGGGGGCCTTCCACTCCCAGGCCGGCACGGATGCGCTCCTCCATGCGGCGGGCCGTCACGTCCCGGTACGGTTGCTTGTTGTTTTGCGGCTGGTAGTAAGGCATAAAGTAGTCCAGGTTGCGGTCCAGCAGGTAGCCGCCGCCCCCCTCGCTGACCGGGATCCAGGCCGGCGGCAGCGTCTGGGGGTGAAACTGCACGGCCTCCATGTTGCCCAAACGGGCCAGCCCGGTGTTCAGCGCCAGGGAAAGGCCGGCACCCTCGTTGATCACGGAGTTGGTGGACAAGCCGTAGAGTCGCCCGCAGCCGCCGGTGGCGATGACGACGGCTTTGGCCAGGTAGGCCCGGACCTCCCCGGTGCGCAGGCAGCGGGCGACGGTGCCGAGGCATTTCTCGCCGTCATGGATGAGCGCGATTGCCTCCGTGCGGTCGTGAACGGTGATGCCCAAACTGAGCACCATCCCGTCCAGGGCGTACTGCAGGGCGTGCCCGGTGCCGTCGGCGGCGTAGCAGGTGCGCCATTTGGTGGCGCCGCCGAACTTTTTGGCGTCGATCAGCCCGGTGGCGGCTTCCGGCTCCTCAATCACGGCAAGGTCGGGCAGGCGGCGCTCACCGGCCGTAATGCGGCTCCAGGGCACACCCCAGCGCGCCGTTTGGCGCACGGCCGCCGGGGCCGTGTTCACGAACAGGCGGACCACGTGCTGATCCGCGCCCCAGTCGGCCCCGATCACGGTGTCCGTGAAGTGGAGGTCCGGGCTGTCTCCGCGGCTCATGACCGAGTTCCCCAGGGCGGCCTGCAACCCCCCCTGCGCCGCCGTGCTGTGGGAGCGCCTGGGCGGCACCAGGCTCAAGATCACCACCTCCAGTCCCCGGGCGGCGGCTTCAATGGCCGTGCGTTCGCCCGCCAACCCGGCTCCCAGCACCAGGACGTCGGTGACGTGGGTGCGGCTCACACTCACCGGACCCCCCCAAAATAGAAAAGCGCCCACAAGGCCGCCAGGTTCACGGACAGAATAAAGGCCGCGGCCGCGCCTATGGCGCGCGCCAGGGACCGGCGCCGGAACCGGGCCCACTTCACCAACAGGCGGTAGAGGCCGGCGGCGGCGTGGTACTCCGCGACCAGCAACAGGATGAGGTAGAAGCTCAGGTAGCCCGTCTGGACGCGCAGGGCGCTCTTCGCCGCCTGGAGGGGCCAGTCGGCTAGCACCACCCAGATATGGGCGGCGGCCAGCACCAGGATGACCAGCCCCGTGACTACCTGTAAAGCCCAGATGTAGGTATCCGTGTGCCGCATCTTTCCGGCAAGGCGCCACACCGTGCGCTGTGCCCGGTAGCCGGCCGGAACCCGGCGGGCCACGACGGCCACGTGGACCAGGCCGATCACCAGTCCCAGACCGATGCCCGCGTGAGAAAGGTAGTAATCTTCCAGGAACCGGGCCATGCCGTCGAAGGCGGCGGGGCCGAAAACGACGGTGGCCACCAGAAACGCGTGCGTCCACAGGAAGGCCACCAGCAAGACGCCGGTGACCAGCCCGGCGAGTTCCAGATACAAGTCGGTCCTGGGACTATGGCCCGGGATTTTTGCGTTTTTCACCCTTGCGGTCACCTCCGGCCACCGGATGGGCAGGGGGACAGTCTCCCTGCCCTGGTGTCCCCCTTTGGTCTTAGGGGAGAAGGGGGGTACTGTCCCCCTTGGGCCTTAGGGGGACTGTACCCCTAGGGTACCCTGCCCCCCCTGGGGTACCCGCTTTAGCCGGCCGGCGGGTCGGCGCGCCGGGTTTCTCAAGTAGCCTGGTTGAGCGCGTAGGCTCGCCGGCCCTCCAGGTGCAGGTCTCCACCGTGAATGTCGTTGATCACCACCACCGGAAAATCGGCCACGGCATACTCGTAGACGGCCTCCGCGCCCAACCCGGGGAAGGCCGCCAGGCGTACGCTTGTTACGTGTCGGCTGAGCAGGGCGGCCGCGCCGCAGACGGCGCCGAAATAGGCGGCCCGGAGGCGGGGGCGTGGCCACGGCGTAGTAGATAACCTGGTTCGCCAGGCTGAAGGGCGGCCGTTCTCCCTGACCGATGCGCTGCATCAGTTTCTTGTGGGCGGCATCGCCCACCGTGTACAGCTTGCCGCTTGGCAAGACCCGGTCACCGGCACGCAGGCCGTCGACCGCCTCGTCGGTTAGAGGCATGTTGATCTGTTTTATGTACACTTGCCGCCCTCCAATCCGGGGAGAATGTTGCAAAACCAGAAACCGAACAAGAAACCCAGTAGGGGGCACTTTGACAGCCAACGTTCCAAAACCCTGCTCCGAAAATACAGATCGGCGCGCGTGCGGTATGGTTGTCTAAAGAAAAAAGACAATCTCAAGGGGACAGTCCCCCTAGGGACCAAAGGGGACGGTTCCCTTTGGTCCCTAGATCTCTATGGTCTTGTAACGTGCGGCGCAGCACAGCAGATTGACCGCCACCGGCAGAGACGACATATGAGCCGGAAAGACTTCGATGTGTACGGCCAGCGCGGTAATCCGGCCCCCGCGGCCCATCGGGCCGATACCCAGCCTATTGACGGCGTCCAGCAGCTCTTCTTCCAGGTGCGCCAGAATCTCCGCCCGGTTTTTTTGTCCCACGGGGCGGAACAAGGCTTCCTTGGCCAGCAGCGCCGCCTTCTCCAGGGTGCCGCCCATGCCGACTCCAACGATTATCGGGGGGCACGGATTAGGGCCGGCCTGATCGACCGTATCCATTACGAATCTCTTGATTCCCTCCCACCCGTCGGCCGGATTGAGCATGAGGGCGGTGCTCATGTTTTCGCTCCCGGCGCTCTTGGGCATGAGCGAAATCCTGATTCTTTCCCCGTCCACAATCCGGCAGTGAATTACGGCCGGTGTGTTGTCCTTGGTGTTGGTCCGCTCGAGGGGGTCGTTGACCACCGACTTGCGCAGGTAGCCGCGCTGGTATGCCTGCCGCACTCCCTGGTCGATCGCGGCGTAGAGGCCGCCTCCCGTAACGTGCACATCCTGTCCCAGTTCGACCAGCACGAGCACGATGCCCGTATCCTGGCAGATGGGCAACCTATTTTCCGCGGCCAGGGCGGCATTGGCCAGGATTTGGGCGAGCACGTCCTTCCCAAGGGGTGAAACCTCCTCCATCAACGCCTTTTGAAAGGCGGAGTGCACACTCGGTTCGAGAATGAAATTGGCCTCCTCGCAGAGTCCGGCCACCACCTCGGTGACCTTTACCGCGTCGATGGTGCGCAAAAGAAAAGACCTCCCGCAATGTGCGTGATGCACAATCCTAGTCTTTTCTACGGGGGCGAGACATTATGCACCGATCTTATTTACTTGGTTCCGTAGTCCTTTTGCACCAGACCTTCGACGAGCACCCGGGCCTGCGCCGCGGCCAGGCGGGCGATCGGCACCCGGTAGGGGGAACAACTGACGTAGTCCATACCGACCTGGTGGCAGAACTCGATGGAGCGGGGTTCTCCCCCGTGCTCGCCGCAGATCCCCACTAGGAGGTCCGGACGGGTGGAACGCCCGCGTTCAATGCCTATGGCGATCAGCCGGCCCACGCCCTTGCGGTCCAGGACGGCGAACGGGTTGTCGGGCAAAAGTTTCAATTCCAGGTAGCGGTGCAGGAACTTGCCCTCGGCGTCGTCCCGGGAGAAACCGAGAGTGGTCTGGGTGAGGTCGTTGGTGCCGAAGGAGAAAAACTCGGCCTCCCGTGCGATTTCGTCGGCCAGGAGGGCCGCCCGGGGCAGCTCGATCATCGTGCCCACGCTGTATTCGAAATCGACCCCCGTTTCCGCCTGCACCTCGGCCGCCGCCTGGTTCACCTGCTGTTTCAGGAACACGAATTCACCCAGGTCGATGACCAGGGGGATCTCCACCTCGGGAATCGGGTTGTACCCTTCCCGGAGCAGGTCGGTGGCGGCCAGGAAGACGGCGCGGGCCTGCATGGCGTAGACCTCGGGGTAGGTGATGCCCAGCCGGCAGCCCCGGTGCCCCAGCATCGGGTTCGACTCCGCGAGAGCGCGGACCTTGCGCAGGAGTTCCTCTTTCTTGCGCCGCTCGGGGGTGTCGCCCACCGTGAACTGCAGCCGGGTGATGTCCACGTGCAGTTCTTCGAGGTCGGGCAAAAATTCGTGCAGCGGGGGGTCCAGGAGCCGGATGCAGACCGGCAGGCCGTCCATGGCCTTCAGGATGCCGTAAAAGTCTTCCCGTTGCATTGGCAGGAGCTTTTCCAGAGCCTCGCGCCGGGTGTCCGCGTCGTCGGCCAGGATCATCTGTTGCATAATGGGCAGCCGGTCGGCGCCCATGAACATGTGCTCGGTGCGGCAGAGCCCGATGCCCAAAGCCCCGAACTCGCGGGCCTTGGCGGCGTCCACCGGGGTGTCCGCGTTGCCGCGGACCGCCAGGGTCCGGATTTCGTCCGCCCACTCCAGCAGCCTTTGGAACTCCGGAGACAGTTCCGGGTCGAGCATCGGCGCCTCGCCGAGGATCACGCGGCCGGTGCCGCCGTCGATGGAAATCAGGTCACCCTCCCGGACGGTGATGCCGTTCACGTTGAATACCGGTTCCCGGCCCTCGATGCGGATGGCCTCGCAGCCGCACACACAGGGCTTGCCCATTCCGCGGGCGACCACCGCGGCGTGGCTGGTCATGCCGCCCCGGGAAGTCAGGATCCCCTGGGCGGCTACGATGCCGTGGATGTCGTCCGGGGTGGTCTCGTTCCGGACCAGGATCACCTTTTCCCCTTCCTGGGCCATGCGTTCGGCCGTGTCGGCGTCGAACACCGCTTTCCCGGCGGCCGAGCCGGGTGAGGCCGGGAGGCCGGTGGCGATCACGTCCAGTTTCGCCTGCGGGTCGATGTGCCGGTGGAGCAGGTGGTCGAGCTGTTCGGGCTCGATGCGGACCACCGCCTCCTCCCGGGAGATGAGCCCCTCCTCGACCATGTCCACGGCGGTGCGGATGGCGGCCTGCACGGTCCGCTTGCCGTTCCGGGTCTGGAGGATATAGAGCCGTCCCCGCTCGATGGTGAATTCGATGTCCTGCATGTTTCGGTAGTGCCGGTCCAGAAGCTCGCAAATGTCCCGGAACCGCGCGTACACCTCCGGCAGGTCGGCGGCCAGGTCCTCGATCGACTTGGGGGTGCGGATGCCGCCCACCACGTCCTCGCCCTGGGCGTTGGTGAGGTACTCGCCGTAGATCTCGCGCGCACCGGTGGAGGGGTTGCGGGTGAAGGCCACGCCCGAGCCGGAGTCCTCGCCCATGTTTCCAAACACCATGGTCTGGATGTTCACCGCCGTGCCCAGATCGTCCGGAATCCGGTGGATCTTGCGGTACACGATCGCCCGGTCGTTGTACCAGGAATCGAACACGGCCCGGACGGACATGGTGAGTTGCTCCAGGTGGTCCTGGGGGAAGGGCCGGCGGGCTTCGGTCTCGATCAGGCCCTTGTAGCGGGCGATGACGTCCCGCCAGTTGGCGGCCGCCAGCTCGTGGTCGTGCCGGACCCCGCGCCGGTCCTTCTGGGCCTGGAGGATGCTCTCGAACTGGTAGTGCTCGACGTGCATGACCACGTCGCCGAACATATTGATGAAACGCCGGTAGCAGTCCAGGGCGAACCGCTCGTCGCCGGTGGATCGGGCCAGCCCCTCCACGGTGCGGTCGTTGAGGCCCAGGTTCAGGACGGTGTCCATCATGCCCGGCATGGAAACCGGGGCGCCGGACCGGACCGAAACCAGCAGGGGGTTTTCCTCGTCCCCCAGGACCCGGCCCAAGTTTCTCTCCAGCAACCGGACGTGCTCCCGGATCTCGTCCATCAGGCCGTCCGGCAACCGGCGCCCCTGCCGGTAAAACTCCTTGCAGGCCTCCGTCGTGACGATGAACCCCGGGGGCACCGGGAGGCCGATGTTGGTCATTTCGGCCAGGTTGGCGCCCTTCCCGCCCAACAGGTTCTTCATCCCGGCGTTGCCTTCGTCAAAGCGGTAGACATACTTCGTCGGCATTGTACTTCCCCCCGATTCAGACTGGCGAACACGTCGCCCGTTACGGCCCGTTTTTCCTTGAGTGACCGAAAACGGTCCCCGGAGACGAACCGTTTCATCAAGCTGGTTTTCTGCAAAAGGATGGAGATTCCTGCCCGTTAAAGCTGCGGGAGCGAAATATACGGGAGTACAAGGTTAATGGACATAGAGCGTCTTTTGGTTTTCTACGGGCGTGGGAAGGCCGGAGGGACCCTGGTTACGGGTCCCTCCGGCCTTCCCACTGTCCGGCCCGGATGTTTATCCGGGTGGTCGGGGGCCATCCACCGGACGCCCCCGTTCGACCTAGTATAGAAGATTGTCCGCCGACCGCTTTTCCCCGGCTTTCACCTCCCGGCTCCCGAGACTCGTGTCGTATCTTAGTAGATACTTACGGCCCCGCGGGGCACAATATTTCTGAAATCGGCGTGGAAGTTTCACCCTCGGTTGGGATTGAGGCAGGCCGTGAAGCAAAGCCACGCGGTGGCTCAATCCGCCGCCCCGATACGGGGTCGTCAAGCCCTGACCCCCAACCCGCCCTGCCGCCCGCCTCGCCGGTTTGCATTGCGGGAACCGCGGCGGGAAAGGCTAGGATTCATGAACGTGGATGAACGCAACTACCTGGTGCTGGACAAGATCATCGAACGGTACGGCGAACGGCCGGGCGGGTTGGTCCGCGTGCTCTACAAGGCCCAGGAGCTCTTCGGGTACCTGTCGCCCGACGTGCAGACCCACGTGGCCGAGAAGATGTGCCTGCCGGTGGGGCACGTCCACGGCGTGGCCACTTTCTACGCGCAGTTCGTCACCGCCCCGCAGGGCCAAAATGTCGTCCGGGTGTGCATGGGCACCGCCTGCTACGTGAAGAACGCCGGGGACATTCTGGACCGGTTCCGGGAACTTTTGGGGGTGGAGACGGACGAGACCACCGCGGACGGCCGGTTCACGCTGCGGACCACCCGCTGCATTGGCGCCTGCAGCCTGGCCCCGCTCCTGACGGTGAACGAGAAGGTGCACGGCCACCTCTCCGTGGAGGGCGTGGCCCGGCTGGTGGAGCGTTACCGGGAAGACGATCCGGACGGAGACGAGGAGGTGAGCCCGGTTGGGCGTGAGCGCCGGCGTCAGCGACCTGCAAGCGATCAGGGAGCGGCACCGCCCCCGGGTTGAGGAACGGCTCCAGGACGGACGGCTGGCCCCGCCCACCCAGGTCCTGGTCTGCGACAGCACCGCCTGCCGGTCGTCCGGCGGCGAGCAGCTTTTCAAGGCGCTGCGGGGGGAAATCAAGGACCTCGGCCTGGATGTGCGGGTGGTCAAAACCGGGTGTTACGGTTTTTGCGGCCTCGGGCCGGTGGCCGTGGTTCACCCGGGCGCGGTGCTTTACTGCAATGTCGATGAAGACGGCGCGGGCGAGATTGCCCGCACCCACCTGCGCGGCGGGCGGCTGGTGCAAAGGTTGCTCTACCGTTCGATGAACGGCGAGGGCAACCGGAACTTTTTGCACGAGATTCCCTTTTTCGAAAAGCAGCAGCGGGTGGTGCTGGAGAACTCCGGTTTGATTGACCCCGAGGACATCAACGAGTACATCGCCCGCGACGGCTATTTCGCGCTGGCCGAAGCGCTCCGCTCGCGCGCCGGTCCGGCGGGCGCGGTGGACGCGGTGCTGCGGTCCGGTCTGCGCGGCCGGGGCGGGGCCGGCTTTCCGACCGGCAAGAAGTGGTCTTTCGCCGCGGCCCGGGAAGGCCCGGAGAAATACGTCATCTGCAACGCCGACGAGGGCGACCCCGGCGCGTTCATGGACCGGAGTATCCTGGAGGGAAACCCGCACGCCGTGCTCGAGGGCATGCTCATCGCCGGTTACGCCATCGGGGCACGGGAGGGCTACGTGTACGTCCGGGCCGAGTACCCCCTGGCGGTGAAGCGCCTGGAGATCGCCCTCCGCCAGGCACAGAAGCTGGGCCTGCTGGGGAAGGGCATCCTCGGCTCCGACTTCAACTTCGACGTCGACATCGCCCTGGGGGCGGGGGCCTTCGTGTGCGGCGAGGAGACGGCGCTTTTGCGCTCCGCCATGGGCTTTCGCGGCGAGCCGCGGGTCCGCCCCCCCCCTATCCGGTGGAAAAGGGGCTCTACGACAAGCCGACCATCATCAACAACGTCGAGACCCTGGCCAACGTGCCGGTGATCATCCGGCGCGGGCCGGGATGGTATGCGGCTTTGGGCACCGGGGGCAGCAAGGGCACCAAGATCTTCTCGCTGGCCGGACAGATCAGGAACACCGGACTCATCGAGGTGCCGATGGGCATCAGCCTGGCCGACATCGTGTACGACATCGGGGGCGGACCGCCGCCCGGGCGCCGGATAAAGGCGGTGCAGACCGGGGGGCCTTCCGGGGGCGCGGTGCCCGCCGAACTTTTAGACGTGCCGGTCGACTACGAATCGCTGCAAGCCGTCGGGACGATCATGGGTTCAGGGGGCTTGATCGTCCTGGACGACACCGACTGCATGGTCGACCTGGCCAAGTTTTACATGCAGTTCGCAGCCCATGAGTCCTGCGGTGCCTGCACGCCCTGCCGGGTCGGCGTGGTGCACGTGGTGGACATCCTGGAGCGGATCACCCGGGGCGAGGGGACCATGGACGACCTGCACGAGCTCGGGGAGTTGGCCGACGACGTGCGGGAGGCCTCGCTTTGCGGGCTCGGCCAGACGGCGGCTAACCCGGTGCTGTCGACTATGAAATACTTTTGGGACGAGTACCTGGCTCACGTCAAGGACCACCGTTGCCCGGCCGGACTCTGCAAAGCGCTTTCCCACTGACCCCGCCCCTTGGGTTCATTCGGGCATTCGGCGCATTCGGCGCCGGAACCGTTGACGGCCGGGGCTGCGGGCCATATTATCTAACTAGCTAGATTCTACATAGATAACGGGAGGGCTGACCATGAGCATGTGGGACCGGTTGCGCAAAGGGACCCAGACCGTCTCCGAGAAGTCCGGGGAACTCCTGGAGATGGCCCAGACCCGGGCGGCGATCGCCAAGCTCGAGACCGAAAAGATCAGAAGGTTCACCGAACTCGGCGAACTCACCTACCGGGTCTACAGCCGGGAAGACGTGCCGGACGCCGAAATGGAGCGGGTGTGCGACGAGATCCGGGAACTGGACCGCGAGCTGGAGGCGCACCGCGAGCGGCTGGAGGGCGACACCCTGGTCTGCCCGGGCTGCTCCCGGCCGGTGAAGCCGGAGGCCAGGTACTGTTCCGAGTGCGGTCAGTCCCTCCGCCCCGTGCGGCCCTAGCTAGTAGTCAGCAGGGAACTGGGTGAACGGTCAGCGCGCCGCTGAAAGCCATGTGCACGGCGTTTGAGGCGGCCCTAACAGTCTTTTTTAGGAGCCGGGTGAATGAGTGATGGATGAGGCCGGGCGGTTCGTTTTGTTTTTGTTGGTTGGACTGGCCCTCGGGGCGGCCGGGGTATGGCTGGCGTTGCGCGGGCGGGTGGCGGCGGCTGCGGCTGAAGCCCGGTCGGCTGGTGAGGCGGAGCGGTCGGTGCTGGCGGCCCGCCTGGAGGGAGCGGAGCGGCGGAGCGCGGAACTCGCCGCCGGAATCGCGGAGCGGGAAGCGCGTCTCGGCGGGCTGCAGCAAGAATTGACCGCCGAGTCGGCGCGGCGGGCGGCCGCCGAGGAGTCGTCCCGGCGGATAACGGCCCTGGAGGCGGAGATCGAAGCGCGCGAGGCCCGGCTCGCGGAAGCGAACCAGTCGATCAGCGAGTTGAAGGCCCGGGTGGCGGAACTGGAGACCACGGTGGTCAAAGAGCGCCAAGCGGCGGCGGAGAAGCTCGGGCTTCTGGACGAGGCGCGCGCAAAACTTGCCGACGCCTTCAAGGCCCTGTCGGCCGAGGCGTTGGCCGGCAACAGCCAGTCGTTTTTGGACCTGGCCCGGACCAGCCTGGAGAAGTACCAGGAGGCCGCCCGGGGCGATTTGGAAAAACGGCAGCAGGCGATCAACGAGCTGGTCAAGCCCGTCCGGGAGTCCCTGGACAAGGTGGACACCGAGATCCGCCAGTTGGAAAAGGCACGGGTGGGGGCCTACGCGGAGCTGCAGGAGCAGGTCCGTTCCCTGCTCGAGACCCAGCACCAGTTGCGTTCGGAGACCTCGAACCTGGTGCGCGCCCTGCGCACGCCCACGGCGCGCGGCCGCTGGGGCGAGATCCAGCTCAAGCGCGTGGTGGAAATGGCCGGGATGCTGGAGTATTGTGATTTTTACGAGCAGGAGAGCGCGGACACCGGCGAGGGGCGGCTGCGTGCGGACCTGCTGGTGCGGTTGCCCGGCGGCAAAAACATCGTGGTGGACGCCAAGGCGCCGCTCGGGGAGTACCTGGAGGCCGTCAACGCCGAAGACGACGCAGCGCGCCGGGAAAAGCTCCAGAACTACGCCCGCCTGGTGCGCAAGCACATGGCCGAACTCGGGAAGAAGTCCTATTGGGACCAGTTCCAGCCCGCCCCCGAATTCGTGGTGCTTTTTTTGCCCGGGGAGATGTTTTTCAGCGCGGCGCTTCAGCACGACCTGTCGCTCATCGAGTTCGGGGTGGACCAACACGTGATTCCGGCGACCCCGACCACCCTGATCGCGCTCCTGCGGGCGGTGGCCTACGGCTGGCGGCAGGAGCGGCTGGCCCGAAACGCCAAGGAGATCAGCGACCTGGGGAGAGAGCTCTACAAACGGCTCAGCAACATGGGCGAACACATGGCGCAGCTCGGCAAGAACCTGGGGAGCGCCGTGGAGGCCTACAACCGGACGGTCGGCTCGCTGGAGTCCCGGGTGCTGGTTAGCGCGCGCCGGTTCAAAGACCTGGACGCGGCCTCCGTGGGGGTGAACCTGGAGGAGCTGAGCCCAGTCGAGCAGTCGGCCCGCGCCGTCCAGGCTCAGGAACTTTTGGTCCTCGCCGGCGGAGGGGACGGCGGCGCCGGCGGCGGCGCGGCGGGCAGCGGACCGGACGAGGCGGCCGCCTCCGGGGAGGACGACTAACCCGAAAAAAAGGGGGACAGCCCCCTTTTTTTGTACCGTCCCCTATTTTCGTGCTTCCGTCAGGCTGGCCGACGTGCCCACCGGTCGTTGTTTTTCGAAAATCCTTCAAAAGGTGTTGACAAGCCCGCCCTGCTCGCCGCAATATCTAAGCATAGCAATATTCAGATAATACGATATATAAAGGAGCATGGGAAGAATGGCCGAAAACAGTGAGGAATCCCGGCAAAAGGTAACGTTGATTTGCTCCCGGAACACGGTCGACGGCGCCTATCCCCCGCTGATTCTGGCCCTGCAGGCCGCCCGGAAGGGTGCGGACGTGCCCATCTTCTTCACCTTTATGGGTCTTTTGGTCGTCAGGCGCGGCGGCGCCCGTAAGATCAAGTTTCACCCGCCCGGCCTGATGGGGGTGATCCCGGGCATGACGGCCCTGGCCACCAAAATGATGCTCAAGATGGCCGCGGACCGCGCACAGGTTCCGCCGCCGGCCGAACTGATGCAGATGTGCCGTTACGAAGGGGTCAAACTCCGGGCCTGTCTGATGACCATGCAAATGATGGGCCTGACCGGTAAAGATATGGTTGAGGGCGTAGAGGTCATCGACGCGGAAGGGTACATGCAGATGGCCCTGGAGTCCCGGCTGAACTTGTTCATCTAGGGCGGCGTGCAAAACAGGCTTTTGGAACAGTTATTCGGCAGGGTGTCCCGGACCGCCGGTCTTCTTGGTTTTTCCACCCGGCCCCGGCCCCGGCCCGGGCCCGGCCGGCCTGGCGGCCTTGGGATTAACGTCGTGGCGGATCAACGTGTTCCAGAAAATCCTGAGGGTGGTGATGGTCCTGGAAGACCTGAAGCGATACCGGGAGCGGGCCGATTTATTGAAAGCCCTGGCCCACCCGGTCCGGCTCTGCATTGTGAGCGGGCTGTTGCGGGAAGAGGGCTGCAACGTAAACAAGATTAAGGACTGCCTCCGGTTGCCTCAGTCCACCGTTTCCCAGCAGTTGGCCATCCTGCGGGCAGCTGGCATCGTGGCGGGGGAGCGGCACGGTACCCGGGTCTTTTACCGCGTGGTTGACGAACGGGTAAGAAAACTGGTCGCCCTGCTGATGGAGCCGGCTAAAGCTGAAAATGACAGTGCGGCCGCCGCCCCGATGCCGAACTAGGGAAAAGGGAACCGGGTTTGTTGACCGCGGCCGGTGCCGGGTAGTATAATAAAGTACGGCGCACCTTTGGAGTGCGTCCGCTGTGTCACTTGCCGGAGTGGCGGAATAGGCAGACGCAAGGGACTTAAAATCCCTCGGGTTTCGGCCCGTGCCGGTTCGACCCCGGCCTCCGGCACCAACAATTAACTCAATATGCTGACCCAATGGATCCGTCCCTTTCGCGGCCTGTGGCGAGGGGCTTTTTTGTTTGCGGTCCTTCGGGCTGGGCAATCCAGCCGCCCGGCAGGGAATTAGCAGTTTCTAGCGAAGTTGCCGGTGAGGACGAAATCAGGCCGACCACAAAGCAGGGAGAGGGTGCCCAGCAGAAGAAATAGGTCCGGGACTCAGAACTTCGGGCTCGTCGGGGAGGCGGCGTCTGTCCGGCGGCGATGAGCTTCCGAAAAGCGGGGCAGATTAAACTAACCGTTATGGATAGCACCAGCGGATAGACAAATCAAGGAGGCAGAAATTTATGGCGGAACTGCAGGTGCCGCCCCGGGGGGCGATTTTGCAGCGCGACAAGGAGACGTACGCCATTGTGCCGCGGCTGGGGACGGCGGCGCTGATGGACCCCGGTACCTTGCGGCAGCTGGCGGACGTGGCGGAAAAATTCAATATCCCCATCATCAAGATCACCGGGGCCTAGCGGATCGCCCTGGTGGGCCTGAAGTCGAAAGACGTCGAGGAGGTGTGGGCCGAGCTGAACATGGAGCCGGCTCCGGCGGTGGGCCCGTGCGTGCACTACATTACCGCTTGTCCGGGGACGGTGACCTGCATCTACGGGATGCAGGACGCCCTGGGCCTGGCGGGGGAACTCGAAAAACGCCACCTGGGCCGGCACGAGCTGGCTTCGAAACTCAAGATCAGTGTCAGCGGCTGTCCCTTTAACTGCTGCAAAGCGTGGCTGCGGGATTTCGGCGCTTTCGGCAAGAAGCGGGGCTGGACGGTGGTCATCGGCGGGCGCGCCGGGGCCAAGCCGCGCATCGGCGACAAGCTGGCCGAAAACGTTTCCCCGGACGAGGTTATGGCCCTGGCCGAAAAGACGATCAAAGTGTATGCGGAACTCGGGGAAAAAGGCGAGCGGCTCGGGACGGCTATCCAGCGGCTGGGGTTCGAGGAATTCCAGCGCCGGATTCTGGGCTAGCGGGAGCGGACGGGGGCCGGTCCGGCGGCACTGGGTGAGACCGTGTCGCGCCGGCGCCCCTGGGGGCAAGCCCCCACGCAGATGCCGCACACCGGCAGGATGGGGTTCCGCCCCGGCCGTTCCGCCGCTTCGCGGCAACGCACGATGTCCAGGAGCGCGTACCGCGGCAGGCCGGCTTTCCAGGCGGCGCCGGAGAGGGCTCCGGTGGGGCAGGCCTGGACGCATTCGGTGCAGCGGCCGCAGCGGGAGGCCTTGAAGGGGTTCCCCGCCGGCAGGTCCAGGTTGGTGAGGACGGTGACCAGCCGCACGCGGGGTCCGTGCGCGGGCGTGACCAGAAGGGCGTTCCTGCCGATCCAGCCCAGCCCGGAACGGGTGGCCGCCGTCTTGTGGGGGAAAAGGCCCCGGAGCTCCTCGGCGCTGGCCCGGACGGAGGCCGGTACGACCAGGGCGCGGCCGCCGGCCCGCCGCAAGTGCTGGGCGGCTAAGCCCGCCATTTCATCTAGCTTCTCATTGGCCCGCCGGTAGAACCTCAGATACGCCGGGGTGGGACCGGAAACGATCTCCCGGGCGACCTCGTCCGGCAGCCGCACGGCAATGGAAACGGCCCGCGGGTAGGGCTGCAGCCCCGGAGGCAAGAGCCCGGCAAGGTCGGCGAAGCCTACAAGGCAGGCCCCGGCAGATTCCAGGTGCCGGCGCAAACGGTCGGGATTCAGGACGGACACTGCGCCCACCCCCTGTCCTGCTTTAGACGTGATCCTCGGATTATAGCACGTATTTTGCAGTATTGCCGAGCAAACCCCCACTGTGAATCCTCCAATTTCGTACGAAGGCGGTTTACGCCGCAAACATCTGGTGTAATCTAACATGAATGCCTGAAATTATTCCCGTGGCGGTTAAACCTTTTGGTTTGCCCGGGCGTCTATCTCACAAGAGAAGAATGGGGTTTTGCCTTGCGGGAGGTGAAGACGCGGAAGAGACTTTTTGTTCTGATACGTTGACCGCAAGTTAAATTGGGTCTGCTGACATCACCAGTCCGACAAGAACAAAACCGGCGGTCGCGGCACCGAGTGACCGGGTCAGTATGACCGCTGAGTACACCGCCGCCGCGTCCGCCGAGGTGGACGTGCTGCTGAAAGACCCCGACGGCAAGACGCTTATTTCCCGGACCGTGTCCTTGGTGCGGGCAACCACCAAGCGGAGCCAAACGATCGCCCTCACCGTACCCGCGGCCGCCGCCCAGGCCAAGTATGATGTGGCGGTGGCCGGTAAGGCGAGCGGCCGGGTCCTGGATACGGAGAAGGAAGCGGTGGCGGTGGAGACGAAGGTGGTGGTGTCGATTACTGCCCCCACCCGTTCCCAGCCGGTCACGGTGAAGCCCGGTGACCGGGTGAGCGTGGAATTCGAGTACACCGCCGATGCGTCCGCTGAAGTGGATGTGCTGTTGAAGGGTTCGGACGGTAAGACGCTGGTATCGCGAACCGTGTCCCTGGCGCGGACGACCACCAAGCGGAGTCAGACGACTACACTTACCGTGCCCTCGTCGGCGGCCCAGGCCAAATACGACGTAGGGTCGCTGGGCGCCACAGTGGTGCGGCGTTGACTACACAGAGGGAAGCGGTGCAGGTATTGAGCCACCCCGTAGGTGTAGTGGCCCGGTTTGTGATCGGCCAGTCGGGGCGTTGGGTGGGTGACACTTACCAGACCATAGACTGTGCGCCCGTGCTTTTGAACAACCGCACTTTCCTGCCGGTCCGCCACGTGGGCGAGCCCTTCGGCTGGCAATTCGAGTGGGACGCCGAGCGAAAGATGACGACGGTGGTCAAGGGTGATCTATGGGTCCGTGTTTGGATCAATGAGCCCGGAGCGCGAATCAGCCGCGACGGCGGCAAGACCTGGACGGTGGCGGCGATTGACCCTGATAACCAGGCGGTACGGCCGGTGATCATCAGCGGTCGCACCATGCTGCCCCTGCGGTTCGTGGCTGAATCCCTCGCTGCCCAGGTGGACTGGAATCCCAGTACCCGGACAGTGACGGTAAACCAGGACAGATAGCCGGGAAGAAAGCCGTGCGGCCCCGCGGTCTAGGCGGGGGCGCACGGCGGTTATTCTTGGCCGGTGCGGAGCACCGGGCGGACCCGGTCCATCAGGTTGCCGCCGAAGGCGGTTCCGGGTTCGGCTTCGCTGACCTGTCTGGCCCGCGGGCCGTACCCCAGGACCGCGGCCAGGTCGGTCAGGACCACCTTTACCGCCAGCAGCCGGCGCCGGTAAAACTCTTTGTGGTCCACCGCGCTTTCCGGGATGTTTAAGCGGGCGCGCAGGATTTCAGGAGCATACAGGAACGGGATGATCATTCTGGCGGTGTCCTCGTGCAGCCATTCCCGGGAACTTAAGGTGTCCGCCGCGTAGTGAACCAGTCCCAGGTGCAGGTCGGAGAGTTGGTGGTAGGGCTCTAGTTCCGAATCAGCGATCCACGCCTCCATGGTCCAGCGCCGATCGCCGCCGTGGCACAGGCACCCGGGGTTCGGCGGGAGCAGAAAAAGCCGCTCCTCTTTCCGGGGCGGGTCACCGGGCGTGAACCGGACGGCCCGGCCTACGGGGTGCGCCCGGCAGTTTCGGGGCCGGGCCGGATACACCTGGCACAGGTTGTCGTCCTTAAGGAAGGCGCAAGGCCCTTCCGCTGCGTGCCGGAACTTGACCACCGGCCAGTTCCACTCGGGCACCATTTCCAGGAAACAGTACGTACGCACGAACTCCTGCCCGGCAATCCCGAGGTGGCGGCTGAGCGTCTCCACATCCCAGGGATCAAGGAAGATCTCAATCTCCTGACAGCAAAGGCCCATACACTCTTCCCGGCACTCGAAGCTGAAAACGTGGTCCCGGCCGACGCCCTGCAGGGCGTCGGCCTCGAGCTTTTGCAGGTATTCACGGTGCACCTTCCCTATGAACGCAACCAGCTCCCTTCCCTAGCGCCGGGGGCCTTCACCGCCGAACTGGCCCCGCAGCCAGCGGAATTCGCAACTGCGGCAGTAGTACATTTCGAGCCGCTCCGCGGGCACCAGAAGGACTACGCCGATAACCGCCAGCCCGCCCAGCCAAACGTACAAGGCCGCGGTCATCAAGGCCGGGGACAGGAAATAGCCCAGGAAAAAGAGCAGGGCGGTCAGAATGCCGGTCACCATAACGAGTCCCTTGGTGAGGATGCGTTTCCCGCGGACCGTCACTTTGGCGGACCGGCAGTTGGGGCACTCAAGTTTCTCTTTCCCCATGGAGGCACTCCTTCCGGCGGAATTCCACCAGCAATACTATACCCTTTTGATCACGTTTGTTACAATCCCGACAATCTCGATCTCCCCGGCCTCCAGCCGGAGCGGGTGAAACCGCCGGTTGGCCGGTTCCAGGGAAATCATCCGGCCGGTGTGGTAGTACCGCTTGCAGGTGACCTCGCCCTCCACCCTGGCGATGACGACCTGCCCGTTTTCGGCGGTGGGCTGGACCCGCACCAGCACGTAGTCCCCGCTGTCGATGCCCAGGTCCTGCATGCTTTCTCCCTGCACCTCCAGGCAGAAGGTGTCCTCCGAGGCCAGTTTGCGGGGCAGCGGCAGGTAACCCAGGATCACTTCCTCGGAAACGACGGGGCCTCCGGCCGGGACGCGCCCCAGGACCGGAACCCGAACCACCTGGCTGGAGAACTGATCCTGCCCCTGCAGCAAAAGCCCTGGTGCGATCTGCAGGGCACCGGCCAGTTTCTCCAGGCTTTTCAGGCTGGGCGAGGTGCGGCCGACCTCAATATCACTCAAGTACTGGGACGAGAGCCCGGCCTTCCGCGCGAGCGCGCGCTGGCTCAGCCCTGCTTCCTCCCGCAGGCGCCGGATGGTTTCCCCCACTCCCCGCATCGGCCCAAACGCCTCCTTCCGGAAATTACGTATTATTACCAGCATACCAGACAAAAGGGTCCCTGCCAAGCGCCTTGGCGCAGTTATTTGCAGATGTTCGGTATCAGTTGTTTTTGTCGAAATCGGGCAGGACCTCGCCGGGAGGCGCGGGTGGGGGGGGACTAAACGTCCCGCAACCTGCTGCTCTTCAAGCCGGGCAGGGTGCAAAACGCCAGCCCGGCCATGAAAAGCCCCAGAGCAGCGCCGCCCAGGATGTCCAACGGGTAGTGCACGCCCACGTAGACCCGCGAACAGATGATCAGCACCGCCAGTGCCGTGAAGGTCGCCCGGGCCGCCGGGTAGGCGTGGCGCCGCCAGAGGAGGGCGGCGGCCGCCGCCGAGGTGGCGGCGTGGGACGAGGGGAACGACCAGCCGGAGGCCGCGGGCACCAGGAGTTCAATATCGGGGAAAACCTCAAAGGGCCGGGGGCGAGCGAAAAGCGGTTTGAGCAGGAGCTCCCCGCACAGCCAGGTCAGCAGCAGGACGGACACCCCCAGCAGGGCCGCTGTTCTTGCCCGACGCCCCCCGCGCAGTGCGGGGGCAGCCAGAATAAACGGCCAGACCGAGGGGAAGTTGCCCAAGGTGCTGAAAAGCGGCATCATCAGGTTCGTGAAGGGCGTGCGCAGTTCGTCGACGATAAAAAGGTACAACTGGGCGTCCAGCGCCAAAACACTTGAAAACACCAAATCCACCTCTCCCTGGGGCCGTTTCTGCCAGTATGCCGCTGCAGCCCGCTCACAATAACCGCCGATACAAAAGGTAAAGGGCCCGAGGGCCCTTGCGGCGGCATATTTGGCTTTAGGGACATGTTTTCTTAGCTCGGCCTGTGCTATGGCGCTTCGCGGCAGCGGCCGGCCGGGCTAAGGAGTCCGGCCGGGCAAGCGGTACAAATGCCTGCGCCGCGTCCGGGTCAGCGGTCGTACTTCAACACCTGTTCCGGTTTCCGGGGGTTCCACAAGTGGTTGCAGTCGTCGCAGCCAAGGAGCGGCCGGGAGAGGTAAAACCACAGGCTGATCAACAAGAAGAACGGCAGGACGATCCAGAACACGGGATAGGCGATGGCGGCCGCAATCAGGAGGACGCAGCCGGCCAGGCTGACTTTGACGAACTTGGCGTACTGGCCGACCCGGACCACGCGGAACGAATGGCACTTTGGGCACTGCCTATGCAAATGGGAGCCCCCCTTCTAAATATGGTCACCGGGTGCTCGTTCAGTTGATTATACGCCAAACAAAAATATTTTGCGAACCGGCCGGGCGCCCGGGTCCGTTTTATTCCGTGCCGGCACGCATATCCTGGTTGACAAGAGGCGTGAGTCCTGGTACGATACTTTCTAATAACCTGATCACGCAAAGGCTGTGACGGGGAAAAGTAAGCGGTGTTTCAGCCCTCCAGGGAGAAGGCGCCGTCGACTGGAAGCGCTTTCAGGGTCTGGTCCGTTGAAGTTCTCCCCCGAGCCGCCCGGTTGAAAACCGCCGCAGGCGGGCAAGTAGGCCGGGACGGGTTTCCCGTCGTTAAAGGGGAGGGGTATCGGACGCGTTCGTCCCGTACCCGGCGCAGAGAGCGGGTCCCTTGACCAACCAGGGTGGTACCGCGGAAGGCTCAAGAAGCTTTTCGTCCCTTGTGGGGCGAAAGGTTTTTTATTTGCGCCGGTTTTGGCAAAGCGCTCCCGTACCTTATCGAGCGGACTCACGTCGTGGGTCTATTGGGGTGGTACCGCGGAAGCCCGGCTTTCGTCCTGAGAGGGAGGCCGGGCTTTTTAATTTATACATTAAGGAGATGCTTAGGAATGATGGGGACGGAAATGGTGGCCGGAACGCTTCCGGTCGGGGCGGCGGGGCGGCCGTACCGGCTGGCCGGCAGGGGGCGCGGCGGCGCGAACACGGTGGTCCGGGTGGGCCGGGCGGAGTTCGGCTCCGGTGCGGTGAACGTGATCGCCGGACCGTGCGCCGTGGAGAGCCGGGGACAGATGGCGGCGGCGGCCCGGGCGGCGGCGGGGTTTGGGGCGAAGGTCCTGCAGGGCGGCGCCTACAAGCCCCGGACTTCTCCGTACAGTTTCCAGGGTCTGGAGCGCGAGGGGCTCGAGTTGCTGGCCGAGGCCGCGGCGGCGGCGGGCTTGGCCTCCGTAACCGAAGTGATTGACGAGGAAAGCCTGGCGGCGGCGCTGGAATGCGTGGATATGCTCCAGGTCGGCTCGCGGAACATGCAAAACTTCCACCTGCTGCGGGCCGTGGGACGGACGAACAAGCCCGTGCTTTTGAAGCGCGGGTTCTCCGCCACGATCGAGGAATGGCTGATGGCGGCCGAGTACATCCTGGCCGGCGGGAACAGCCAGGTGGTGCTGTGCGAGCGGGGTATCCGCACTTTCGAGACCTACACCCGGAACACGCTGGACTTGAGCGCCGTGTCCCTGGTCAAAGAACTGAGCCACCTGCCGGTGATCGTCGACCCGAGTCACGCCACCGGAAGGCCGGAGCTGGTGGCCCCGATGTCCCTGGCGGCGGTGGCGGCCGGGGCGGACGGAATCATCGTCGAGATGCACCCGGAGCCTGACAAAGCCCTCTGTGACGGCAAACAGTCCCTGGACCCGGCCGCGTTCGGCCGGCTGATGCGGGAAGTGGAAATCATCGCCCGGGCGTTGAACCGGGGCCTTGTGGATTGAGGGGGGGGGTGACAACAAATGGAAACCATCGCTTATCTTGGGCCGCAGGGCACCCATTCGGAGGAGGCCGCTTCCCGCTGGGCGGCCGGCCGGCCGGTGCTGCTCCGCCCGCTGCGGTCCCTGGTCGAGGTGGTCAAAGCGGTGGACGGCGGGGATGTGGAGTGGGGGTTGGTGCCGGCGGAAAACTCAGGCGAGGGTTCGCTCGGGCTGACGCTGGACCTTCTGGCCCATGAGGCCGACCAGGTCCGGATTTGCGGGGAGGTGGTGCTGCCTATCCGGCACCATCTGCTGGCCCGCCCGGGGGTGAGTCCGGAGCAGGTCACGCGGATCATCTCCCATTCCCAGGCGTTGGCGCAGTGCCGGGCATACCTGGCCGGGGGCTTTCCCGGGGCCGAGCTGGTGGAAAGCACCAGTACCGCCGAGGCGGCGCGGGTGGTGGCGGAATCGGGCGAACCGTGGGCGGCGTTGGGCACCCGGAAAGCGGCGAAGCGGCACGGGCTTTCGGTGCTGGCGGATGACGCGGCCGACTTCAGGGAAAACGCCACCCGCTTTTTGGTGATCGGGCGGCGGGGTTGCCGGACCGGGCCCGGTGACAAGACCTCGGTCCTGGTCGCGGTCGACGGCCGCCGCCCGGGTTCCCTGTACCGCCTGCTGGGCGAGTTCGCGCGCCGGGGCATCAACCTGACGCGTATTGAATCACGGCCGGCGAAGACCCGGCTGGGGGAATACGTGTTCTTCATCGACCTGGAGGGGCATCCCGGCGAACCGGAAGTTGAGGCGGCACTGGCGGGTGTGCGGGCGCAAAGCAGTTCTTACAAGATCCTGGGTTCCTACCCGGCAGCCGGCGTCCCCCGGACGCCGCGGGACCCGTTGTCTTCGGGCCTGGAATCGATCCGGGCCGAAATCGACGTGACCGACAGCCAGATTGTGGCTCTCTTGGCCGAGCGGGCTGAACTGGCGCGTCAGGCCGGTAAATGCAAGAACGGCAGGCCGGTGCGCGACCCGGAACGGGAAGCGGAAATCAAGGAACGCTTGCGGGCGCTGGCCGTCAAAAAAGGACTCGACCCCGGTATGGTGACTGGAGTCTATGACTTGTTGCTGCCTTATTTCGTGGAGCTGCAGGGCGGTACCGGCTAGTCCTTGCGGCCCCGCAGCCAGCTTGCGGGCGCACTAGCGGCCCTTGCGCCCCCGGGGCCGCCCGTACGCGCCGGCCCGGAACAGCGCGAACGCGAGTCCGACCAACAACCCGAGCGACAAACCGATGAAAATCGGTCCGATGCCGACATCCATGACGAACATCCCGTAAAAAGCCAGCGCCATGATGGCGAAAACCACGACGATGGTTCTGGACACCCGGAATTAACCCCCTCTCTCCCCCCACGATTCCGGGTGGATCTTCTTTCCTCAAAGCATATGCTAACACAACGAGTTGGAGGCGGGCAAACTCATTTGCCCGCCTCCGTTCATCTGCTTAAACCTTACACTTACTGCCCGCCCCCAGGGCCGAAGCAGCCGGGCCTATCCAGGCGACCGGGCGGAAAAGCCGGTCAGTCCTGCACGGTCCCGGCATTTGGTTGCCCGGCCTGCGGTTGGGGTTGCGCCGGCGGTTGGGGTTGGGGCTGTGCCGG
>DBEH01000055.1:31462-55885 GCA_002294005.1 Firmicutes bacterium UBA911
GGTTGGGGCTGTGCCGGGACCCGGGGTACTTGCACTGCGGGCTGGCCGATCTCGGCCAGGATTACCGGCCGCAGGCGCGGGTCGCGAGCCATGTCCCGGATCAGGTCCTGCATCTGACGCTGGGCCAGCATGTCCAGCACTCCCTGGCGGGACTCGGGCTGCATGAGGATGTTGCCGGCCGCCGATTGGAACCGGGGCCGGGTGAACATGCGGTGCGCAGCGTTGACCGTGTTGGTGTGCGCCATAATGTCGGTTACGTTGTCCTGCATTCGGGGTTCGGCGAGCATCGCGGCGAAATCGGCCTGCATCCGGGCCGTGGACATGATGCCAATCCAGGGCTCGCGCATCTGCGGTGAACTGAGGATGTCGGCCACGCGGTCCCGGTTGGCGGGATCGGTCAGGTACGCGGTCACCTGCGCCTGGGTCGGCTGCCGGTCCGCCGGGGGGCCGGGCCGCGCTTCGGGCCCGGGACCTAAGCGTGAACCGGACCAGAAACCGATTAACAACGCGACGGCGAAGGTGCCGGCCAGAAGTACGACCCACCAGCGGGTAGCGAGACCTTCGGGCAGTCTCAGCCGCCTGCTCCGCTTAAATCTCTCATCCTGCTCTTCGGGCATTATTGAACCCACCCTTCCTGGTTTTGAAACTATGGTTCCTCTCCCTTCCCCCCCTTATTCAACCCCAAAAAAGGTGTCAGACACCTTTTTTGGCGCCGGGAAAGGGGCTAGCCCCCTTTTGCAGGCTCTGCGACAGAGAACCGTCCCCTGTCGCACCCCTGTCGCACCCCTGTCACACCCCTGTCGCGGGTGCCGAGGTGGAAGGGCGGGGGTTTACTTTCGCCGGGCTGGGCAAAGTGATAACCTGATGGTGTGAAGGAGGAGCGTACTTCTTTGAATTGGCGCCGGGTGCTGGTTATAACCTTGATACTGGCTGCAGCCGGGGCAAGCGGCGGGCTGATCTTTAAGGAGGAGCGGCCGACGATGGCGGATGTGCGGGTGCCGGAAGTAACGGCGGAACCCGGCGGCTTTGCGCGCGCCTTTGAGGTTTTGCCGGGCGAACGGTTGCGCCAGCAGGAGGTCCGGGAAATCGAGCTGGCCTTCGGCCTTGGAGCCGTGCATTACCCGGAGGCCCCCGCGGACATGTTCATCCTGGGGGGCACGGCTTACGTCGCCGGCCTGGGAGAGTCGGCCCGCACGGCCGGTGTGCTGGTGAACACCAAACACGCCCTGGGATTGTACCGGGGTGCCGCACCGAGCACAATTCTCTACCTGCCGGCGGGCGGGCCCGGCGTGCCGCTGGAGACTGTTCTGGATTACGCGGCGGGCGATTTCGAGGGAGCGGTGCTTGTGTTCGGAGTGGGCCGCTTCCCGGCCGGTCCGCCGGAGCGGATTCGACCCGCGCTCCCTGACGAGGGGTTTGTTTTTCTAGCCTTCCGGCCAGGCACGCCGGCGGAGTCCTGGCGTCTGCAGGGGATGCGCACCGCGCATCTCCCCGGAAGGGGTCCCGCCGGTACGGCGGACGAAGTGCTGGCGCGGGCCCGGGAAGCGGACCCTTGGGCTCTGACCGGGCTGTCCGCGGACCGCCGGGCGGTGGAGTCGGCCTTAATCGTCTACCGGCTGGAGGCCGTGGAACCGGCCGGCGGCTTTGTCGAGCCGCCCCTGGTGGACCTGTCCGCCTTCGACCCCACGATCCACCTGGACATCCGCTACGCTGGAACGCGCAATTTTGCGGGCTTCCCCGTATACAGCGCCCCGCGGGCCTACCTGGTGCTGCCGGAGGCCCAACGTTTGGCGCGGGTCAACGCCCGGCTGCGGGAGCAGGGGTTCGGATTGAAAATATACGATGTTTACCGGCCGCTTTCCGCGCACGCCAAACTGTGGGAACTGGCTCCGGACAAGGGGTTCTGGGCCGATCCGGAACGCGGGTCCCGGCACAGCCGGGGGGCGGCGGTGGACTGCACCCTGGCGACTCTGGACGGTCGCGAACTGGAAATGCCGAGCGATTTTGACGATTTCACCCCCCAGGCCCACCGGGATTACCGGGACGCGCCGGAGGCTCTGCTCCATCACCGGGCCGTTCTGGAACAGGCCATGGCCGCGGAGGGTTTTGTGCCGCTGGCCAAGGAGTGGTGGCACTTTGACAGTCCGGTTTGGTGGGAGTATCCCCTGCGGGACGTGCCATTGGACTAGATTCCCTGAAATGTTACGAAGGTCAGCGGGTCGGTCAGGATGTCAAAACCTGCGGGACGTGCCGCCGGCCTAGAATCCCCTGAAATGCGGGCGGATGCGGCGCCAAGGTGCGCGTGGAGCAGCTACGCTCAGCTCAGCTCCTGGATGTGAGTGGTGCCCATTCGGTTTGACACCGGCGGCCGGACGAAAATATACTCTTGTGGTATCGTTTTGTTGAGCAACAGGCAGCCGTTCCCGCGAGCTGCTTTTTCCATGACTCCGGACGGGCGTTTTGTCGGGGAAGTCTCTCACGGCGGAAAAAGGGGCCAGGCCCCTTTTCCAGTGTATTTTCGAGGGAGTCGCTCACGACGATTCATCGTCGCTCATGCGGGAATGAAAAAGTTTATCCCAGATTCTATTTTCGGAGGAGGGACGGCGTGGTGGAGGCCTGGGCCGGCATACTGCTGGGGTACCTTCTAATCTTTTTCGCCCGGGTGGCCGACATGTCCCTGGGCGTCATCCGGATTCTCCTGTTGACCAGGGGGGGCAAGTGGCAAGCCAGTTTGATCGGCTTTCTGGAAGTCACTATTTTCATCATGGTCCTAAACTTTGTTTTACAAGATGGACTGACCGATCCGGGGAAGATCATCGCCTACGCCACGGGGTTCGCCACCGGGAACCTGGTGGGCGCCTTGATAGAGGAACGGCTGGCGATGGGCTTTGTGAGCCTGCAGGTCTTTCCGCCGGTGAAGCAGGTGGACGAAATGACCGCTTTGTTCCGCAGGGAGGGGTTCGGGGTTACCCTGGTAAGCGGTGAGGGCCGCGACGGCTACCGCAAGATCCTGTTCCTTTTCATGCAGCGCAAGAACCTGCCCCGCGCCCTGAAGGTTTTGAACGGGCACGACCCCAAATGCTTTTTCAGCGTCTCCGACGCGCGGAGCATGCGCGGGGGGGGCATTCCGGGGAAAAGCGTCATCCCGGGGCGGTAGCGGCCGGGAGGCCGTGCGGGTATGGACGCAAAATGCCTGTAATCAGTCGGGCAACAACGCCCCGCGTGGCGCTTATTAAGTTATTGTCCTGGCCCTTGCCTTGACTTGCGAGGTTTCGTTTTCCGCGGCCGGGAGGGTGAAAGAAAAACTCGCGCCCGCACCCGGGCTGCTCTCAACCGCCACCTCGCCGCCCTGCGCCTCGACGATCTGCCTGACGATCGCGAGCCCCAGACCGGTGCCTCCGGACTCCCGGGCGCGGGATTTCTCGACCCGGTAGAAACGCTCCCAAACGTGGGGCAAGTCTTCCGGCGGGATGCCCGGCCCTTGGTCCCGGACGGTGACGGTGATCCGGTTGTCCGGCCGTTTTTCGGCCGCGATCGTGATCACCCCGCCCGGCGGGGAGAAACGGGCGGCGTTTTCCACCAGGTTGGTCAGCACCTGCTCCAGCCGGCTCTCGTTCGCCGGGAGCGGCGGCAGGTCCGGCGGCACCTCCCGCCTGACGGCGAGCCCTTTTTCGGACAGCGGGGCCTGGAGCCGGGTCTCCAGCCGGTCCAGGATTTCCGGAAGCTCCACGGCGTGCAGTTCCCAGTCGATGCGGCCGGCCTCCAGCGCCGCCAGGTCGAGCAAATCCTGCACCAGCCGGTTCATCCGCAGGCTCTCCCCGTGCGCAACCCGCAGGTAGCGGTCTGCCTCCGTTTCCGAAATCACCCCGTCGATCAGCCCTTCGATGATCCCCTGGATGGCGGTCAGCGGCGTGCGCAGTTCGTGGGAAACGTTGGCCACGAAATCGCGGCGCATCTGTTCCAGCCGGCGCAGGGCGGTGATATCTTGCAGCACAGCCACGGCGCCGAAGACCGCGCCGTCTCCACGGCGGACCGGCGAGCACTGGGCCAGCAAATGGACTCCGTCCAGCTCCATCTCGGCCGCACCCCGTTCGCCCTTGGCGAGCACTGCTTCGAAAAGGGCGGTCAGTTCGGGGACGGTGCCGTTTTTCATATAGTTCCGGGCGGGGGCGTTGGTGAGGATTACCTCGCCGCCGCCGTCCACGGCCACTACACCCTCGGCCATGTTGGCCACTATACTCTCCAGTTTTCCTTTCTCGCGGGCCAGTTCGCCCACCGAACGATCCAGGGAACCAGCGAGAAGGTTCAGGTTTTCCGCCAGTTGCCCGATTTCATCTTTTCTTTGCACCGTCACCCGCCGGTCGAAACGGCCGCGGGCCATATCCACCGAGACCCGGCTCATCTCCAGAAGGGGTCCCGACAGGGAGCGGGAGAGCCAGAAGCTCAAGCCCATGGCCAAGAGCACCGCCACCCCGGCCGCGGAGAGGGTGATCCGCCGCACGGTCGCCACCGTGGCGTCCAGGTCGGCTACGGGCGCGAACACCAGCACCGCGCCGGTGACCTCGCCGTCCTGGCGGATGGGTGCCGCCACCGCCAGGACTTCCCTGTCGATATGGGGCAGATACCTTCGGGTGGTCACCGTCTCGCCCGCCAGGAGCCGGGAGCACTCCTCGGGGCCGAGCCACGAGCGGTGGCCCGGGCCGCAGCCCGGAGGCGCGGCTTCAATCTGCCGGCGGTCGAGTACCACCAGCCGTTCTTCGAGCATAAGCAACAGATGCTCGCCGGGACGCAGGCGCTGCCGGCCCTCCTCCGCGGCCAGAATTCCGGCCCGGGCCTCCGCCTCCCGGAGCAATTCCGTTTCCCGGGCGGCGAAGTAGTAGTCGGCGAACAGGTGCGCGGTCGCCAGGTAAACCACGACGAGCGTAACGACGATAACGGCCAGGTACGAGCCGAAGAGCCGGCCAAAAATACTGGACACTTGTCCTACACCTCAAATTTGTAGCCGAGTCCCCAAACCGTCTTCAGGTAGCCCCGCCCGGTGCCCCGGAGCTTTTCCCGCAGCCGCTTGATGTGGGTATCTACGGTGCGTGTGTCTCCGGGGTAGTCATAATCCCAGACGCCGGCCAGCAGTTGCTCCCGGCTGAAAACACGGCGAGGCCGGGCGGCCAGGAAAGCCAGCAGCTCGAATTCCTTGGGTGTGAGCGCGACCGGCTGCCCTTCGACCTCGACCCGGTGGGCCTCAGTGTCGATGGTCAGTCCGGGGAAGCGCAGCGCCGGTCCGGCCCCCGTGCCCGCCGGGCCGCTGCTCCGGCGCAGAACGGCTTTGACGCGGGCCACCAATTCCCGGGGGCTGAATGGCTTGGTGACGTAGTCGTCGGCGCCGAGCTCCAGCCCGAGCACCCGGTCGTATTCCTCGCCCTTGGCCGAAAGCATGATAATCGGTACGGCCGTTTGCCGCCGGATCTCGCGGCATACGCTCCAGCCGTCCTTTTTGGGCAGCATGATGTCCAGGAGCACCAGGTCCGGGTTCACTGCGGCCAGTTGCTCCAGGGCCTGTTCCCCGTCCTGGGCCGGCACCACCCGGAATCCCTCCTTCTCCAGGTACAGCCGGGCTACTTCCCGGACCGCCGCCTCGTCCTCAACCATTAAAACAATGCCGGCGTGCAAGTCGGATCACCTCGAAACAGGTATTGTTCGCCGCCTGCGGCAAGGCTGTTCTTTACGGCGTACGCGTTTGGGCGCATAAGCTTGACGTACGCATTTCTAGTGTACAATATCTGGCGCTTGCGCACAAAACGGCACATGCGCCACAACCGGCCCGGCGCCCACATGCAAAGCGGGACCAGGCCCAAGGGGCCTGATCCCGCCTTTTGCCGATTGGCGTTTCTATTGCGCTGGGCCGCCCCGCCCGCCCGGCATTCTGAAGCCTTCGGCGCGGGCAGGCCCGGTTGCCTCCCGGCTATTGCGCTGGGCCGCCCCGCATTTTGGAGAAGCGCGGGCCGTTCGGGTTCGGGCAGAATCCCCCGCCGCGCAGTTCGGACCATTTGGCCAACTGCTCGTCGGTGAGAATATTCTCCAGTTCGGTCCGGAAAGTGGCCCTCTCCTGGTGCATTTCGTCCCGGAGTCCGGCGGCCTTTTCGGCCAGTTCCCGGACCTGGGCCTCATCGACACCGCGCTGGAAGCGCAGTTGGCGCATTTCCTGGCGCAACGACCGCAGTTGGTCCTGGAGTGGGTTCATCTTTTTGAAGTGCTGGGCCTGGAGTTCCTCGATCTTCGCGGATTGCTCGCCGGTCAGGTCCAGCTTTTCGGCTAGGTTCACCCAGCTAGAATCGCCGGTACCCTTGCCGCCGTCGGGTTGGGCACCCGCGCCCCAACCGGCCGCGGCGATCTGGACCGCGGCGAAAGCCAACACCAGGGCGAGGGTGAGGGGAATGATGGCGCGACGCACTATGGATCACCTCCTTTGCTGATTGATACGGCTGCCGAGTAATTCAGCCACCCTGAAACTTGTTACGGTACAAGTGTAACCCGCAATTTTGACCGAATTGTGAACGGCCCCCGACAAAATTATGAAAAATGAAGCGCGATAAAAAGTTGGCCCTGTTGCCGGGCAACGGCAGGGTTTTCGTCTTGATCCCAGAACTTTTTGGTCATTTGGGGGCAGAATACGGCAGGATGAGGCAGAATCAAGAAGCGGGGGCCGGTTTTTTTGGACCTTTTTAGGGCTTTTGTTATTGCGGACGCGCTGTCGCTGCTGCGTGACCACGTGCGGCTGGAGACGCCGGGGAAAGAACGGGGGCTTTCGGAGGCCCTGCACCGTATCCTGGACGAGGACGTCTTCGCCCCGGAAGACGTGCCGGGCTTTGACCGCTCGACGATGGACGGTTACGCCGTGCTGGCGCGGGACACTTTCGGGGCGTCGGAAGGGCTGCCGGCCTACCTGGAGGCCGCCGGGGAAGTGTTGATGGGGCACTTTCCCCCCGGGCGCCTTGAACCGGGGCAGGCGTACCGCATCGCCACCGGCGGGATGTTGCCGGAGGGCGCCGACGCCGTGGTGATGGTCGAGCATACCGAGGACCTGGACGAGCGCGCCATCGGGGTCACTCGCCCGGTTGCGCCGGGCGAGAACCTGGTTCGGCGGGGCGACGACCTGGCCTGGGGCGCGCTCCTTTTGCCGCGGGGTCACCGGCTGCGGCCCCAGGACGTGGGGCTTTTGGCGGCGGCCGGGGTGAGCGCGGTCCGGACCCGCAAACGGCTGCGGGTGGGGATCATCACCACCGGGGACGAGGTGGTGCCGGCGGACCGGGCGCCGGGGCCGGGACAGGTGCGGGATGTCAACTCCTATACCTTGAGCGGCCAGGTGCGCGAGTGTGGCGCTGAACCGGTGGTTTATGGGATTGTGCGGGACGACTTCGACACTTTGGGCGGCGTGATCCGCCGTGCTCTGGACGAGACCCAGGCCGTTCTGATTTCGGGCGGGAGTTCGGTGGGCCGCCGCGACGTGACGGTGGACGTGGTCGCGAGCCTGGGCGCGCCGGGGGTGCTGTTCCACGGCCTGGCCGTGCGGCCGGGAAAACCGACGATCGGCGCGGCTGTCGGCGAGAAGCTGGTGGTGGGGCTTCCGGGGCATCCGGTATCGGCAATGGTGGTTTTCGCCCTGCTGGTGCGTCCCCTGCTAGACCCGGGTTACCGGGCTTTTCCGGTGCGGGCCGTGGTCACGCGGTCGCTGACCTCGCCGGCCGGTAAGGAGGACTACGTGCGGGTCCGCCTGGAACGGGACGATCAGGGGCGGCTTGCGGCCGACCCGATCCCAGGGAAGTCGGGCTTAATTGCGACCATGGTCCGCGCTGACGGGCTGGCGCGCATCCCGCTTGAGAGCCGGGGCGTGGCCGCCGGCGAGGAAGTCGATGTCCTCCCCTTCTAACCCCGAAAAGGTGTCAGACACCTTTTTCGAGGTCGGGGAAGGGAAAAAGGTGGGGAAAAAGGTGTCAGACACCTTTTTTGGGAGGGTGTGCGTTGAAGAGGAACGTTTATTTGGCTGAGCGGCCGCTGGAGGAAGCGCGGCGGGAGTACTTGGCCTTTCTGGCGGCCGCGGGGGCGCTGGCGCCCGGTTCCCCGGAGGAGGTCCCGGTCATCGAGGCGGCCGGCCGGGTGACGGCCGCGCCGGTGTTCGCCGCCGTCTCCTCGCCCCATTTCCACGCCGCGGCGATGGACGGGCTGGCGGTGCGTGCCCGGGACACATTCGGAGCCGCCGAAATCACTCCGCTCACGCTGCGGGTGCCGGACCAGGCCCAGGTGGTGGATACCGGGGACCCGCTGCCGGAAGGCACGGACGCGGTGATCATGATCGAGGACGTGCACTGGACGGCGGAAGATGCCTTTGAGATCACCGCGGCCGCCCCCCCCTGGCAGCACGTAAGGGTGATCGGCGAGGACCTGGTGGCGACCGAAATGATCATCCCGGCAAACCACGTGGTGCGGCCGGTGGACATCGGCGGGCTCCTGGCCGGGGGAGTGACGCGCCTCCAGGCGCACCCCCGCCCCCGGGTCGCTTTCATCCCGACCGGGACCGAGGTCGTCGAGCCGGGCGGTCCCTTGCGCCCGGGGGACGTCGTCGAGTACAACAGCCGCGTCCTGGGGGCGCTGGTCCAGGAATGGGGGGCGGACTTCGTGCGGCGCGACATCGTGCCGGACGAGTACGACCGCCTGCGGGCGGCGCTTGAGCAGGCCGCCGCCGCGGCGGACGTCGTGGTCATCAACGCCGGCGCTTCGGCCGGGCGGGAGGACTTCAGCGCCGCCCTGATCGGTGAACTCGGGCGGGTCGTTACCCACGGGGTGGCGATCAAGCCGGGTAAGCCGGTGATCCTGGGCCTGATCCAGGGCAAACCGGTGTTGGGCATCCCCGGGTACCCGGTCTCGGCGGTTCTAAACGCCGAGCTTTTCCTGCGTCCGGTGGTCTACGCCCGGCTCGGGCGGGTGGTGCCCCCCCGCCGCCGCGTTTTGGCGCTGCTCTCCCGCCGCGTCGTCTCCCCCATGGGGGTGGACGAGTTCGTACGGGTGAAGCTCGGCCGGGTGGGCGACAACGTCGTCTGCACGCCCCTCGGGCGCGGGGCCGGGCTGATCCTGACCTTAATCCGCGCCGACGGCCTGCTGGTGGTGCCCCGCTTCAACGAGGGCTTCGAGGCCGGCCAGACGGTGGAGGTCGAGCTTTTGCGGCCGCTTTCCGAGATCGACGAAACCGCGGTGGTTATCGGCAGCCACGACATCGCCCTGGACGTGCTGGCCAACCACCTAAAGGTAAAGTACCCCGGCGCCGGGCTTTCCTCGGCGCACGCCGGGAGCCTCGGGGGGCTTTTGGCGCTGCGGCGCGGCGAGGCCCACCTGGCGGGCACCCACCTCTTGGACGAGGCCACCGGGGAGTACAACGTTTCCTACGTCCAAAAGCACCTGCCCGGGCGCGGGGCGGTCCTTCTGAACCTGGCCTACCGGGAGCAGGGTTTCATCACCGCCCCCGGCAACCCCCCCCGCATCACCGGCTTCGAGGACCTGGCGCGGGAGGGAATCCGGTTCGTGAACCGGCAGCGCGGCGCCGGCACCAGGGTGCTCCTGGACCACCACCTCCGGCTGGCCGGGATCAGGCCCGAACAGGTGGACGGGTATGGGCGCGAGGAGTACACCCACATGGCGGTGGCCGCCGCCGTGGCGAGCGGGACGGCGGACTGCGGCCTGGGGATCCGCGCCGCGGCCTCCGCCCTGGGGCTGGGTTTTGTGCCGGTGGCTGAGGAGCGTTATGACTTGTGCATTTTGAAGGAATACTGGGACAAACCGCTCGTGCGGCGCCTGCTGGACGTGGTCAACGACCCGGACTTCCGCACGGCCGTGCAGGCTCTGGGCGGGTACGACCTGCGCGACTGCGGCCGGATAATGTGGGAGCAGGAATAGTCTTTCCGGGTGTCGAAATCCAGCGGTAGAGTTTTCCGGGATAGGGTGCGGCAGAGTGTTTCGGGGTGGGGTGCGTTAACATGTCCGAACTTACCCACGTTGATGAGCGGGGCAAGGTGAAAATGGTGGAGGTGACCGCGAAACCCGTCACTGTGCGGGAGGCCGTCGCCCGCGGTACGGTCGGCATGCGCCCCGGCACCCTGCACTTGATCCTTGAGAACCGTGCCGCCAAGGGCGAGGTGCTGGCCGTGGCCCGCACGGCGGGCATCATGGCCGCCAAGGAGGCGGCGCGGCTCATTCCCCTCTGCCACCCGCTGCTCCCGACGGTGGTGGAAGTGGACTTCCGGGCCGATACGGAGCGCTGGCGCCTGGAGATCGAATCACGGGTGAAAACGGCCGGGCCGACCGGGGTGGAGATGGAAGCGATGACGGCCGTAGCGGTGGCCGCGCTGACCGTGTACGACATGTGCAAGGCGGCCGACCGGGAGATGACGATCGGGGAGATCAGGCTCGTCGCCAAATCCGGGGGCAAGAGCGGCCGGTTTGACCGGGAGGGGGAAGCACCATGGCCGGAAAGGTTGTAGCGGTCTGCACCAGTGAAGTGAAGGGCGTGCGCAAGGATAACGTCGAGCGCGCCTACCTTCAGGAAGGAGTGGGCCTCGTCGGGGACGCCCACGCCGGCCCCTGGCACCGCCAGGTGAGCCTTTTGGCGGTCGAAAGCATCACCCGGATGCGGGAAAAAGGCCTGGAAGTCGGGCCCGGGGATTTTGCCGAGAACCTGACCACCGAGGGGCTTGAACTGCACAGCCTGCCCGTGGGCACCCGGCTCAGGATCGGACCGGAGGTCCGGGGAGAGGTTTCTCAGATCGGAAAGAAGTGCCACGTGGGCTGTGCCGTCTTCCAGCAGGTGGGGGACTGCATCATGCCCCGGGAGGGCATTTTTATGAAGGTAGTGAAAAGCGGTTATGTCCGGGTCGGGGACGCAATCGAGGTGCAAAACGGTGTTTAGGGTGGCCGTCGTCACGGCGAGCGACAAGGGTTCCCGGGGCGAGCGGGAAGACGAGAGCGGGCGCGTCATTGAGGATATTGTCGTCACCCTGGGCTGGGAATTGGTCGGTACCCGCATCGTTCCGGACGACATCGAAGTGATCATCGAGACTCTGGTCGAATTGTGTGACGACCGGGCCGACCTGGTGCTCACCACCGGCGGCACCGGGTTCGCGCCGCGCGACAATACCCCGGAGGCGACCCTGGCCGTAGTCGAGCGCCAAGTGCCCGGCCTGGCCGAGGCGATGCGCGCCGAGACCGGCAAGAGGACGCCCCGGGCGATCCTGAGCCGGGGGGTGGCCGGGATCAGGAAGCGGACGCTGATCGTAAACCTGCCCGGAAGCCCGAAGGCGGTGCGGGAGTGCCTGGAGGCCATTCTCCCGGCCCTGCCGCACGGCCTGGAGGTCCTGACCGGCCGGGCCCGGGATTGCGCCCGGAAGTAGTTGCGAAGTAATTACACAGACTATTTTTTGCACCGGCTCTGCACCGGCGCCTTCGTCTTGTGGAGGGCCGCCGGAAGTAAGGCCGGCTTAGCCGGCTTGGTCTGGAGTGGTGGATAGCTTTGTACCCCGTCTTGTTTCAATTAGGGCCGCTTGCCGTCACCAGTTACGGGGTGATGGTGGCGGTCGGGGTCCTGGTGGGGCTGCTTGTCATCTTGCGGGCTGGCCGGCACGCGGGGATCGACACCGACACCCTGCTCGACCTGGCGCTCTACATGGTTGTCGCCGGGGTGGTCGGGGCACGGGCGGCTTACGTATTCCTGCACTGGGACAGTTTCCGGGAGGCGCCCCTGGAGATCCTGCGGATTTGGGACGGGGGCGGGCTCTCGTTCTTCGGCTCCCTGGGCCTTTGCCTGTTGGTGGCCATCTGGTTCACCCGGCGCCGGCGGCTGAAGCTGGCCCGCATCGGGGACCTTTTGGTCCTGGGGGTGGCGGCCGGCTACCCGTTCGGGCGGATCGGCTGCTTTTTGAACGGGTGCTGTTACGGGTTCCCGACGGACCACGCGTTCGGGGTCGTCTTCCCGTTTGACGAGGTGGCCCGGCACCCGACCCAGTTGTATTCATTCGTCCTTGGCGCGGTTATTTTTCTGGTGCTCTGGCGCTCAAGCCTCAGAAAGCCGTTTGACGGGTACCTGATGGGCCTTTTCTTGATCCTGTACGCCGCCTACCGCTTTGTGATCGATTTTTGGCGGGTCTCGCCGGCCGGCAACATCATGGAACTGACGATGGCGCAGTTGGTGAGCCTGGCGGTGATCGCGGCGAGCGCGGCTTTCCTGTACGCCGCCCGGCGCCGGGCCGCTTCAAGCCCGTAACGGCTGCATGCGTACTTTGTGGCCGCCGGCGCGGCGGTTGTTGCGCCCGGCAGTTGAATGAACGAGGTTGTGAACTGCGGCCTTTCGTGGTAGTTTAGAGATTAACCGGTGGAGATTGCACACAAACATCGTTTCCGCGCCGCTATTTGCCGGCCACTAATTGGGATCGAGATTCTCCGGCCCGCAGGCAGGATTTGGCCGGGTTTTTGTTAATATCAACTTATTGAGGAATGTATGTGCCCCTAAGCCGACCTGGCAGTGTTCGCCGACCGGCGGGGAGGTGATTTTCGTTTCCGCAAAATAAGGGCGGGGGCAGTTTTTTATCCTTAGACTGCAATTTTAAGGAGGGAGAAGCAAAGTGGCACGCGAGCGAGTTTACATCGACGCCGACGTTTTGATCATCGGCGGCGGCACGGCCGGTTGCCTGGCCGCCTGGGAAGCACGTCAGTCCGGTGGGGAGAACCTGAAGATCGTGATCCTGGAAAAGGCCTTCATCCGTAACAGCGGCGCCCTTTCCGCCGGGATGAACGCGCTCAACATGTACGTAAACCAGGGTAAACCTGAAGACCTGGTGGCCTACATCCGTTATGACGTGTGCGGCGCGCCGGTGCGCGAAGACATCCTGCTCGGCGTTGCCGGGCTGGTCAACGAGACGGTGGCCATGATGGAAAAAGAGGGGCTGCCGATCAAGAAAAAGGCCGACGGCAGCTACCTGAACCGCGGCAAGTGGAACATCGAAATCAACGGTTCGCTTTTGAAACCGATCACCGCCAACATGGCCATGAAAGCGCGGGCCAAAGTCTACAACCGGGTTTACGTGACCGACTTGATCACGGTGGACGGCATGGTGGCCGGGTGTGTTGGCTTCGGCGTCCGGGACGGCAAATACTACGTGGCCCGCGGCAAAACCGTGCTGGTCTGCGCCGGCGGGGCCGCCGGCCTCTGGCGCCCCCGGGGCCAGGGAGACGCCCACCACCGCATCTGGTACTACCCGTTCAACACCGGTGGGTCCTACGCCATGTGCAAGCGGGCCGGGGCCAAGATGGTCGGGTTTGACAGCCGTTTCGTGCCGGTCCGGACCAAGGACACCTACGCCGCGACCGGGACCATGTCCATCGGCATGTGGGCTCCGATGATCAACGCCGAGGGCGAGGCCTTCATGCGCGAGCGCGAGGAATACGTGAAGCTCGGCGGCCACACCGCCCCCACCCCGATCCGGGTGCTGGCGTACTGCCGGGAGATGCAGAACAACCGCGGCCCCTGCTACATGGACACCACCAAGGGCGACCCGCAGCGGGTGGATGGCCTGAAGGCCCAATATCTGGACATATCCCCCATTCTCGTGCTCTACTGGGGCTGCAACGACATCAACCCCAGCCGGGAACCGGTGGAGATCGACGCTGGCAACCCGTCCATCATCGGGGCGCACGCGGCTTTCGCCGGGGCCTGGACGCTCGGCACCTCCCGGATGACCACGGTGGAGCGCCTGTTCGTGTCGGGAGACGCGCTGGGTGCCGCGCCGTCACGCTTCATTTCCGGGAGCTGGAGTTGCGGCCGCCTGGCCGGACGCGGCATGGCCGGCCACATCAAGGAAAAGCGGCCCGAACTCCTGGAGCTTGACCCCGCGGTGCTTTCGGACCTGGAGAGAAATATCTTCGCGCCTCTGGAGCGGTACGAGAAGTGCAGTTTCTTTACCAGCGGGGACCCGGTGGAAGGCGTGTTCCCCAACCAGATGGAGTGGCGGATGCAGCACATTATGGAGGAGTATTGCGGCGGCCGTTCCCGGTGGTTCTACGTGAACGAAACCAACTTGGGCATCGCCCGCAAGCTTATCAACCGGATGCGGCGGGAACAGTTGCAGTACCTGGTGGCGAAAGACATGCACCAGCTGCAGCTCGCCTGGGACGTAATCAACCGGCTGGACGTCTGCCAACTGGTGATCGACCATATCGACCACCGGAAGGAGACCCGCTACCCCGGCTACGTCAACCGGTCGGACTACCCCGAGGCGGACGACGCCAATTTCGACTGCTTCGTCACCTCGCTCTGGGATGCAAAGAAGGACGAATTGACCTTTGGCAAGGAGCCCTACGAGCAGATCATTCCCGGCGACCGCAAGGCCCAGACCATATGACCGCAGCTTTGAATACCGAAAGGAGGTAGAAACCAGTGCCGCCGTATGTTATTCCCGACCAGTGCGACGGGTGTCAGGGCGAGCGGGAACCGCTTTGCGAGCTGGTCTGCCCGGGCAACCTGATGGTGATTGAAGAACCCACCGGCAAGGCGGTTTGCCGGGATGTGGGCGACTGCTGGGACTGCATGACCTGCACCAAGTATTGTCCGCGGCAGGCGATCCAGACCAGGATACAGTACCAGTTGGCCTTTGTCCCCGGGAAACTCGTCCCCGTTGTCGGCCCGCACAGTGTCACCTGGACCCTGATCGATTGCCACGGCCACGTGGAACGCTTCATTATGCGGATGCTGGCCGGAGACGAAGAGGAAGAAGATTTGTAGGCATAGATTTCGCTAAGACGGTGAAAGACCGCCGGTGCAGGCGACATTGCGAAGCGTCGCTACAGCGGTCAGCGCAGGGAGGACGGCACTGCCGCTGGGAGCCAAGCAGCGGTTTCACCGCGGCGGATACAGTGACCGGAGATAATGCCCCGGCGCACACCGGCCCCATGAAGATATAGCGGTGACAACAACGCCCCGCCGTTTCGGCGGGGCGGTTCTTGTGCGCCCGGCATGCGGGGCTATTCGTCCTCGTCGTCCCTTTCCCGGCCTTCCTTGGGAATGGAGGCGAAGTCCGGAACCTGCTCCTTGAGGATATCCAGTTCCTGGTCTTCTTTCTGCACCTTGATGACCAGTTCGAGCACCTTGTTGATCAATTCCTGGTACCGGCCCTGAGATCCGTGAAAGGCCCGGATGGTCGGGTGTTCAGCCACCTTGAGTTCCATCTGCTCCAGGGCCCGAATCTCGTTGGGGGACAGGTCCGTGTTCTGGGACTGTTTTCTGTGAGCCATTTCTTGCATGCCGTGAAAAACCTTCAGCATTTCCAGCGCACTGTTGTCGTTGAACATCACCTTCTGTTTCGCCTTTACTTCCCGGTATTCGGCGCACTGCGTAAGCACCCGGCCCAACTCCCGGGCTTTGTCGAGGACTTCCTGCGACACTTTCAAAAACCTCCTGTGTGTGGGGAATGCGGCGATTTCCCTGCCGGTGGCTTGGCCGACTGGTCTCCGGAATTATACCACGGTGGGGAGGCGCCAATTTCGGCCTGCAGCTTGGCCCACTGATCTCTCCAGAATTATACCACGGGTATCCCCGCATCACAAATCTGGGAGGTGAGAGGTGGGAGTTTAAGAAGAAATCGGCTGCGCCGATTTCCAAGAAAATCCCACTTCTCACTTCCCACCTCCCAGCCGGAGCCTGCGTTTTGCCAATTTAAAGCACAGAGCGGGTATCCGGGCGGAAGAAGCTAAAAGCGGTACTTTTTTGGGGCAGACGGGACTTGTCAGCGCCGGTGGGACATGCTATATTTAACACAATCTTAGCCCGGCACCGAGGTGGTCCCCGGTTGTCGGCGCCCTATGTGCCTAGCTTCACAATACTTCGCCAGCGGGTTAATTGGGGAGCGATTATTACCAAATATCGTGTAAACCATTCCAAAATCCTAAAATTAATTTTTTCAGGCAGGAAAACCGGTGGTCACGTAGAAGTAAGTTTCTCGAAGTCTGTGGTAAATCGGCGCGGTCAGGCGTCGCGGTGCCGCCGGTACGGTACGCAGGCCTCTAAGTGCGGTGGAAACCCCCGAATAGTTTCACTTGCGTCCCTTCCGGATTCCTCTCGGAGCGGGCGTGGGGAAACCGTTACTGCGCGGTCCGTGTCTTGGGCAGAGAAGGGAGTGGTGCTCCGGAGAACAAAGCCGCCAAAGAATTCATTAAGGTTCGAACAGTTCCAGCCACAATCCTAATTTGGGAGGTTAGAATTAATGCCGACATTTGTGATGACCGAAAAGTGCGACGGCTGCAAGGGGCAGGACAAAACCGCATGCATGTACATTTGCCCCAACGACCTGATAGTTCTGGACAAGGAAAAAATGAAGGCCCACAACCGGGCTCCGGACGAGTGCTGGGAGTGCCTCTGCTGTGTTAAGATCTGCCCGCAGCAGGCGATGGACCTGCGAGGTTACGCCGACTTCGTCCCGATGGGCGCGTCTTGCGTGCCGCTCAGGGGCTCGCAGGACATCATGTGGACCGTTAAGTTCCGGAACGGCGACATCAAGCGCTTCAAGTTCCCCACCCGGACCACCGAAGAAGGCATGGCGGCACCCGATGGCGGATACGGCGCGGGCACGGACGACATCGCCGACGTGGTCCACCTGTACACCGAGCCGGCTTCGCTGGGCGTGGCTGTATCCACCCCTAAGTAAGCACCGGATTAACGGAATAAATTCGTAATTTGGAGGAGGTTACATAAGAATGCCGAATTTCGAAACTGTAGAAGTCACCACTGATTTCCTTATCGTTGGTGGCGGCATGGCGGCCTGCGGCGCGGCGGTTGAAGCGGCGCACTGGGCCAAAAAGCACGGCCTGCAAGTCACCCTGGTCGACAAAGCGGCCATGGACCGGAGCGGCGCCGTGGCCATGGGTCTGTCGGCCATCAACCTCTACGTCGGCCTGCGCGACAACGAGAACACCGTAATGCAGTACGTGGAGTACGTCCGGAACGACCTGATGGGCGTCGCCCGCGACGACCTCGTTTACAACGTCGCCCGCCACGTCGACTCCACCGTGCACCTGTTCGAGAAGTGGGGTCTGCCGATCTGGCCGAAAGGCGACGACGATCCCTTCCGGATCGGCCCGTACCAGCGGGGCGGCCGCTGGCAGGCCATGATCAACGGCGAGTCCTACAAGGTCATCGTGGCGGAAGCTGCGAAGAACGCCCTCGGCGTTGACAACATCTACGAGCGCGTGTTCATCGTGGACCCGATCGTGGAAAACAACCGGTTCGTCGGCTGTGTGGGTTTTAGCACCCGCGAGGAGAAGTTCTACGTGTTCCGCGCGAAGGTTGCCTTGTGCGCGATGGGTGGCTGCGTGGGCGTGTTCCGTCCGCGGTCCTCCGGTGAGGGTCTCGGCCGGTCCTGGTACCCGCCGTTCTCCACCGGCTCCAGCGCCTACTTCACCATCAAGGCCGGCGCCGAGATGACCTGCCAGGAAGTCCGGTTCATCCCGGTCCGCTTCAAGGACGCCTACGGCCCGGTCGGCGCGTGGTTCCTGCTCTTCAAGTCCACCGCGACCAACGCCTTCGGCGAAGTGTACATGCAGACCAACGCCGGCGAACTCGACAACTGGGGCAAGTACGGCAAGGTGAAGCCGATCCCGGCCAACCTGCGCAACTACCTCGGCATGATGGACGTCTCCGCCGGCAAGGGCCCGCTCTACATGCAGACGGCCGACGCCATCAAGCGCCTCGCCGCCAAGTACGAGGGCGATGAGAAGGCCTTCAAGAAGAAGATGAAGCACCTCCACGACGAAGCGTGGGAAGACTTCCTCGACATGACCATCTCCCAGGCCCTCCTGTGGGCGGCCTGCAACATCCACCCCGAGCAACAAGAGTCTGAAATTGCCGCCGCCGAGCCGTACTTCATCGGTTCGCACTCCGGCGCCTCCGGCGCCTGGATCAGCGGTCCGGACGACGTGGCGCCGCCGGAATATTTCTGGGGCTACGCCAACCTGACCACGGTCGACGGCCTGTTTGCCGCCGGTGACGCCTCCGGCGCGTCCAGCCACAAGTTCTCCTCCGGTTCGCATGCGGAAGGCCGCATCGCCGCCAAGGCCGCCTGCAAGTACCTGGTCGACAAGAACCCCGACCTGCCGGCCCTGGACCCGGCGGTGGTCGAGGCCCTGAAGGCCAAGGTCCTGGCTCCGCTCGACCGGTTCGTGGAGTTCAAGGACTTCACCACCGCTCCGGAAGTCAACCCGAACTACATCCTGCCGAAGCAGTACAAGCACCGCATCCAGAAGCTGATGGACGAGTACGCCGGCGGCTGGGGCGCCAACTTCACCACCAGCAAGATGCTGCTGGAGAAGGGCATGTGGTACCTGCAGATGCTGAAGGAAGACTCCGAGAAGCTCGCGGCGCGCGACCTGAACGAGCTGATGCGCTGCTGGGAGAACATCCACCGCACCTGGGTGGCCGAGTCCCACATCCGCACCGTCCTGTTCCGCGAAGAGACCCGCTGGCCGGGCTACTACTTCCGCGCCGACTTCCCGAAGATGGACGACAGTTGGGAAGTCTTCGTGAACTGCAAGTACGACCCGAACAGCGGCGAGTGGGAAGTCTTCAAGAGAGACATCATCAAGTTGTAGCTTCCAGAGGGGAAACGCGGGCGAAATCCGGGGATTTCGCCCGCCACTTCCTTTTTTTTCTTCAACAGACGAAAGAGTCTGCGGTCTGCCTAAAGACAGAATGCAAAGCGCAACGACCGTGGAGATGGGCAGCGGATACACCAGCAGCCGTGGACGGGAGGCCCCAAAGCCTCCCCGCTGTGTGTTTTTAGTCCCAATATTTACGTAGGGTGATAACAATATGGCCAACAAAAGCATCCTGGTTGTCGGGGGAGGGATAAGCGGGCTGACCACGGCCCTGGAAGCGGCGGAGGTGGGCTGCGAGGTTTACCTCGTGGAAAAAAACCCCTACCTGGGCGGCCGGGTCGCTCAGCTGCACCAGTACTTCCCCAAACTGTGTCCGCCGAACTGCGGGCTGGAGATCAACTTCCGGCGCCTGCGCAAGAACCCCAGAATCAAACTCTTCACCTGTGCCGAGGTCGAGAAGATCTCCGGCCGAAAGGGAGACTTTGACGTCACCGTCAAGCTGAACCCGCGTTACATCAAGGCCCAGTGCACTGCGTGCGGCGACTGCATGGCGGTCTGCCCGGCCGAGCGGGTAAACGACTTCAACTACGGCCTGGACACCACCAAGGCCGCCTACCTGCCCCACCCGTTCGCCTTCCCCTTGCGCTACGTGATCGACCGCCGGGCCTGCCCCGACGGCTGCGCCAAGTGCGTGGAGGCGTGCAAGTACAACGTGGTCGACCTCGCCATGGCCCCCGAAACGGTCAACCTGAAGGTGGGGGCGGTGGTGTACGCCACCGGCTGGCAGCCGTACGACGCCGCCAAGATCGGCTACTACGGTTTCGGGCGCGCAAAGAACGTCATCACCAACGTCATGCTGGAGCGGTTGGCGGTCCCGAACGGCCCGACCGAGGGCAAAATCGTCCGCCCGTCGGACGGCCGGCAGCCCGGGACCATCGCTTTCGTGCAGTGTGCCGGCTCGCGGGACGAGAACCACCAGGCCTACTGCTCCCAGATCTGTTGCCTGGCCACCCTGAAGCAGATCACCTACATCCGGGAAAAGAACCCGGACGCCAAAATCTACGTGTTCTACATCGACATCCGGGCGCTGGGCAAGTACGAGGACTTCTACACCAAGGTGGCCCAGGACGAAAACGTGGTCTTCATCAAGGGCAAAGTCGGTGAGATCACTGCGGACCCGGCCACCGGAGACCTGATTCTCGAGACCGAGAACCAGGAGGCGGGCAAGACCGTCACCCAGACGGTGAACCTGGTGGTGCTGGCCACCGGTATGAAGCCGTCCGCTTTGGAGGCTCCGGTCCCCTCGGAACTGGCCGCAGCCGACGCGGGCGGTTTCGTGGTTTCCGACATAGCCGGGACTGGCGTCGGCGGTGCCGGGTGCGCCCGGAAGCCGATGGAGGTTTCGGCGTCCGTGCGCGACGCCACGGCGGCCGCGCTCAAAGCCATTCAGGCTACGGTGGGGGGTGGCAAGTAGGATGACGATGACTAAGAAGCAAGCCGTATACATCTGCTCGGGTTGCGGTATCGGCGAGGCCCTGGATCTGGCGGCCCTGACCAAGGTGGCGAACAAGGAGTTCAAGATCCAGGACGTGAAGGAGCACCCCTTCCTTTGCGGCCCCGAGGGTGTCGCCCTGATCAAGCAAGACGTCGAGGCGGGGTTCAACGCCCTCACCATCGCGGCCTGCTCGGACCGGGTTTGCTACGACGTGTTCAACTTCGGTCCGGTGATCGTAGAGCGGGTGCCCTTGCGGGAACGGGTCGCCTGGGTGCAGGAGCCCGGTCACGAGGACACCAACATGATGGCCGAGGACTACGTACGGATGGGCCTGACCCGGATCAAGGCCGCCGAAGTGCCGGAGCCCTATGTGGCCGAAAACCCGTCCAAGACCATCCTGGTGGTGGGCAGCGGTCTCGCCGGCCTGACGGCCGCGTGGGAGGCGGCCAAAGCCGACTACGACGTGGTGCTGGTGGAGAAGAGCGCGAAGCTTGGCGGCTGGGCCGAACAGGCGTACAAGATGCCGCCCACGAAGGAGCCGTACACCGACCTCGAGGAAAACCCCGTTCCGGCGCTGGCCAAGGCGTTGGCGGACCACCCGAAGGTCAAGGTCTACAAGGATGCCGTCATGGAGCAGATCGCCGGCGGTCCCGGCGTGTTCGACGCCAAGATTAAACAGGGCGGCACCGTGGTGGATGAGCGGGTCGGCGCCGTGGTGCTGGCGGCCGGATCCCGGCCGTACGACCCGAAGAAGTTGGGCTACCTGGGTTACGGCAAGCCCAACGTGGTCACCCAGTCCGACGTGGAGGCGCTGGCCGTAAGCGGCGATCTGAAGAACGTGAAGCGCGTGGCCTTCATCCAGTGCGCCGGGTCGCGCGATGCGGACCACCTGCCGTACTGTTCGGCCGCCTGCTGCGTGGAAACCCTGAAGCAGGCCGCCTACCTTAAAGAGTTCAACCCGGAAGCCCAGGCCTACATCTTCTACAAGGACATCCGGGCCACGGGCAAATACGAGTACTTCTACAAGGCCGTCCAGCAGACGGGAGCGGTGTTCATCAAGACTGAGATTCCCGGCGTAGCCGTGAGCGAGGACGGCGGCAAGCTGGCGGTGGCCGGAAAGGACCTCATCCTGGGCGAGGAAGTCAAGATCGGCGGCCTCGACCTGGTGGTCCTGGCTAACGGTATGCAGAGCAACGCCGGCTTCGGTGAGGAGATCGCCGCCCAAGCCGAGGAGGAAGCGGCGGCGGCCAAGGAAGAAGAAATGGTCCAGGCGGACCAGATCATTAAGTCGGACCTCCTGAACCTGGCCTACCGGCAGGGACCGGAAATGCCGGCGTTAAAGTATGGTTTCCCGGATTCGCACTTCATCTGCTTCCCGTACGAGACCCGCCGGACCGGGATCTACGCCGCCGGCACCGTCCGGGCGACCATGCAGATCCCGACCGCCATCGAGGACGGCACCGGCGCGGCCCTGAAGGCCATCCAGTGCGTGGAGGCCGTAATCCGGGGCGAGGCGGTGCACCCGAGAGCCGGGGACACCTCCTATCCGGAATTCTTTATGCAGCGCTGCACCCAGTGCAAGCGGTGTACCGAGGAATGCCCGTTCGGGGCGATCAACGAGGACGAGAAGGCCAACCCGCTGCCGGAACGGACCCGCTGCCGGCGGTGCGGTACCTGTATGGGCGCCTGCCCCGAGCGAATCATTTCCTTCAAGGACTTCTCGGTGCCCATGATCGGCGGCATGGGCAAGGCGATCGAGGTGCCGGAAGAGGACGAGGAAAAACCGAGAGTCCTCATCTTTGCCTGCGAGAACGACGTCATCCCGGCGCTCGATATGGCGGGCATCAGTCGCCTGCAGTTCTCCGCTTGGGTACGTGTCATTCCGCTCCGGTGTCTCGGTTCGCTGAACCTGATCTGGATCTCCGACGCCATGTCGGGGGGCTTTGACGGCGTGATGCTGCTGGGGTGCAAACACGGTGACGAGTACCAGTGCCACTTCGTCAAGGGCAGTGAGCTGGCCGAGATCCGCCTGTCCAAGGTTGCGGAGACCCTGGACCGGCTGGCCCTCGAGTCCGAACGCTGCCGCATGCACCAGATCAGCGTTATGGATTACTTCCGGATCCCGCAGCTCATCGGGGACTTCGTGAAGAGGCTCGACGAGCTCGGTCCGAACCCGATGAAGGGCTTCTAGTTCCAGCGGGGGGCCGGGTCACGGGTGTCGCCTTGCGTGGCCCGGCGCTCCACCCCCGCCAGACGGGCGCGGGGGTGGCCGGAATCAGGGAATCCCGGATTTTTGGCAACCAGGGCGAGCGCGCCGCGTTCCTCCTCCGGTTCGACTGCGGTTTGTGCGGCGGTGTGGGGTGAGGCGCCGTACCGGGATGACCCGCTGATTCGTATTCCCCGGCGGAACAGTCAAGCGCTGCGCTTTCAGGCCTGAAAGGTTTGGTTTTGATTCTACGGTATAAAATCTGGACCAGTCTGGAGGGGGTAGAGCAATATGACCGCCGACAAGGGGACATCAAGGTACGACCCCACCTTTGCGAGAGAGCTTTCCAAGATGGAAAACGGGGAGTACGTCAGCCAGTGCATGCAGTGCGGTTTGTGCGTGGTGACCTGCCCGGCCCGGCACTTGATGGATATGCAGCCGCGGAAGTACTTCAAGGCGATCCAGGCCGGCGACAAGGACAAAGTCCTGAAGGCGAACACGCCGTGGCTGTGCACTTCGTGCAACCTGTGCACGGTAAGGTGTCCGCGCGGCATTCCGATCATCGACTTCATGCACGGGATGAAGAAGTACCTGGCCGACACCAAGGGCGCCAAGGTTACGCCGGGAGCGCTGTTTTCCAAGATCTTCTTCGACAACATGATCAGCCGCGGCCGCCTGTGGGAGGCCTTCCTGACCGGGATGTTCTACATGAAGGCCGGGCCCAAGGCCATGCGTGACGCGATGAAGATGACCGACGTGGCCATACCGATGGTGATGAAAAGGCGCCTGCCTCCCTTGCCCGGCAAGGCCGTCAAGGGCAAAAAGGATCTGAAGAAGATCTACAAGAAGGCCTCCGCACTGGCGAAGGAGGGGCACTAGATGGCGTACATTTACTATCCGGGCTGCGCGTCGGAGGCGACCGGTAAGTCCAACCACATTTCGTTCGAGGCGGTGGCGCACGCCCTGGGCCTGGAGTTGGCGGGCGAGATTCCGGACTGGAACTGCTGTGGCGCGACCCTGGTGGCCAACGCCATCGGCGACTTCGCCCAGATGGCGCTGGCGTGCCGCAACCTGGCCCTGGCCGAGAAGAAGGGGCACGACATCATCGTCGCCTGCAGTTCCTGCTACCTGAACCTGGCGTGGCCGAACGAGTTGATGCGGATCAATCCGGAATTCGGCAAGAAGCTCAACGAGGCCTTGGGGGCCGCGAACCTTTCCTACAGCGGCAAGCTGAAAATCAAACACGTGGTGGACGTGTTGGCCAACGAGATCGGCGTGGAGAAAATCAAAGAGCGGACCATCAAGCCGCTGGATGGGCTGAAGGTGGCCTGCTACTCCGGCTGCCAGACGGTGCGCGCCATCCGGCGCCCGGACTTCGACGACGTGGAGTACCCGCAGGTGATGGGCCGGATTGTGGAGGCCGTGGGCGCGGAGGCGGTGGACTTCCCGCTGGCCGCCCGGTGCTGCGGCGGTTCGCAGCAGTTCGCCAACCCGGAGCTGATCTACGACCTGACCGGCAAGGTGCTGGATTCGGCGGCGGCCGCCGGGGCGGACGTCATCGTCACCACCTGCCCCATGTGCGCCATGAACACCGACGTGTTCCAGGAGAAGATCGGCAAGCTCAACAAAAAGAAATACAAAATGCCGGTCCTGTTCCTGACTCAGCTGATGGGCGTGGCTTTCGACCTGAAACCGAAAGACTTGGCCTTCGGCTACAACATCGTCTCGCCGTACGGCAAGCTGAAAAAGTACGGGGTCAAAAAGTAACCCAAACAGGGGAACCAAAAAAGGGTCGGACCCAAAAAAGGGTCAGGCCCCTTTTTTTCTTTCCCCCGGTCCTAAAAAGGGGGTCAGGCCCCTCTTTAGGACGCGGACTCCGACGCCCTGCCCGGAAGGCGGCGAGACCCAAAAAGGGGCCCCTGGCCCCTAACAAAGCGGCTTCCCCACGAGGGGAGCCCTCCCGGGGACGGCGGGGGGGGGGGCCCCGGGGGGCCCAAAAAGGAGAAAAAAAAAAAAAAAAAATATTTTTGGGGGGGGGGGACGG
>DBEH01000004.1:0-33451 GCA_002294005.1 Firmicutes bacterium UBA911
CCTTTTAAGCAGGCTCTGAACCTAGATAAACACCTATAATTTCCCTATTCCCCGAAGCCCTTGGGGGAAGCCTTGTTGCGCCGCCGGTTTGTCTAGCAACTGTCGAACCCGGGTTTTCATTGTTCTCGGCATCATATCCGCCATTGAAGCGCAAACGGGGCCGCCCGGGAAATGAAAAACCCGCAAAACACACAGCAAATGTGACTCTGCGGGAATCTTGATGGTGCGCCCGGCAGGAATCGAACCTGCGCACCTGGCTCCGGAGGCCAGCGCTCTATCCACTGAGCTACGGGCGCAACGCATGAATGAGTATACCGCAAATCCAACCCGAACGCAACCCTTTAGGAAGGGCATGAAGGGCCTAATCGGCCAGCCAGCTTGCGACTGTGGGCTAAAGCCTCGCGGGCCCACGTCTGGTAAAGGGGGCGGATTTCGTGGAGCACCACGCCGCTGTAGCCGCCCAACCGGTCAAAGACCTCCGCGGCTGGTATCTCGCCCCAGCCGATGGGCAGATGCAGATCACCGCGCCCGGCAGCCATCAGTTCGGCCTGTTTGTTTTCCAGAGAGGCCGTAACCCGGCCGAAATTGTCGTGCAGGTGGAGATGACGGACGTAAGGAGCGGCCGCGGTAACCGCATCCAGAAAGTTGAAGCGGTAAAACCGGGAAGCCAGGTAGGCGTGCCCGACGTCCAGGGTGATGCCCACGCGCGGGTGGTTGACGGCCGCCACCTGCTGCACCAAAAGGCCTAATTGCTCGGCGTAGCAGTAGGGACTGCCGTCCAGATAGGGACGGGCGTTTTCCAGCCCGATGGTCACTCCCAAGCGCCGCGCCTCCTCGGCCAGATCAAGCAGCGCCTCGCGTTCCACTTTCAGTAGATACTCGCGGTCCTCGTGGCTCGGTGCGCGCTTTCCCGCGGGAAGGTGAAACGCTTCCTCGGGGAGGTACCGGCCGCTGTGGTAAGCCAGTATTTCGGACTCGATGGCGGCGGCGAAAACCAGGCTTTCCCGGAGGGCTTGTTTCTGCCAGGCCAGGTTTTCCAGATCCATCAGGTTCAGTGAATTGGGTCCGTGCACCGTGTACCCGAGAGGAAACCGGCGCAACACCCGGCGTATCTCCCGCACCCGGTCCATGATCAGCTTCCCCCCGGCCATGGCTCCCACTCCGTGCACCGGGACCTCCACATACCTAAAACCCTGCTCCACAAACGAACCCAGGGCTCTGACCAGGGAGTCAAGGCTGTTTTCCAGCCAGGCCGCGTCGGCGTTGATGCCCCATCCCTTGATCGTCACGCTCACACCCCCCGGCACGCACCTTGATCACTAACCAAGCCGCACCTTCCGGGCCGCACATCTTCCGCCGGTTCCGCCGGAACCGGCCGGCCATAATCATAGCGCGCGACAACCCGCCCCCCGACCAGCACGGCCAAGACTACGGGGCGGCCCTGCAGCAGTTTCACCACGATCAGGTCGGCCCTTTTTCCGGCCTCTATGGAGCCCAGTTCGGCCGCCAGCCCGGTCGCCATGGCCGGGTTCAGGCTGGCCAGGCGCACCGCCGCCGGCAGCCCGAACCCACCGGCCGCCAGTTTAAAGACGGCGTGCAGGAAGGACGGGGGGTGATAATCGGAGCAAAGGATGTCCGCCGCTCCTTGCCACAGGGCCTCCCGGGCCGAGAGATTGTTCTCGTGGGAGCCTCCCCGCAGCAGATTGGGGGCGCCCACACAGACGTGCATCCCCAGCGACCGGGCGTGTCGCGCCGTGGCCAAGTTCACCGGAAATTCGGCCACCGTAACTCCTAATCTTTGCATTTCTTCGACCTTCTCCCGGGTGTCGTCGTCGTGGGAGGCGAGACGGAGGCCGCGGTGCACGGCGAGACCGGCCAGCGACCGGACGCCTTCCGTTCCGACCCTGGCGCGGTCTCTGATCTTCTGGGCCACCAGCTCCGCACACTCCTGCTCGTTCAGGTGGTAGGTTTTCCGGACGTATTGGAAATATTGTTCCACCGTGCGGTACTGCCCCTGACCGGGCGTGTGGTCCATCAACGAGAGCATATCCCCCACCCCCTCGTTGATCAGCGTCGTGATCACTTCCAGCCCCGCGGCGTTGCTGATCTCGTAACGCAGGTGCACCAGGTTTCGAATGAGATGGGGCCCTGCGCTCATCCCGGCGATATACCGGGCGATGTCCGCCGCCAATTCGTTGGAGCGCACCCCCTCTCCCGCTGAAAAGGAGATGGAATGAAAGGCCGCGACAATGCCGTTGGCGGCGAACTTCCGCTCCATTTCGCGGCAGGCCGGTTCCACCGGAAAAAGGACATTGGGGCGGGGTTGGACCTCTTTTTCAATGGCGTCACAGTGGATGTCCACCAAACCGGGCAGGAGATAGGCCCCGTCTCCATCCAGCGTGGACGACCGGTCCGCGCTCCGAACCGGTCCGGAACCGGCTTCAGCGATGCACCCGCCTTCCACAAAGACCCACCCCGGATACAGGAGGCAATCCGGCGCCACCACGCGGACGTTAGTGATCAGCAGCCGCTTTTGCATATTCCCTCCCCCTCCCGGCGCGGACTTCGGCTCCCCGGTTCAGATGCAGAACCCGGTCGGTTATCTGATTGAACGTGTGCCGGTCGTGAGAAACAACCACGATGGATGTTCCCCGGCGCTTGAGTTCCAGAATGAGTTCCTGGACCGTTCGCTTGCTCTCCTGGTCCAGGGACGCGGTGGGTTCATCCATCAGCAGCAACCGGGGCCAGCCGGCCGACGCCCGGGCGACGTTGACCCGCTGCTGTTCCCCGCCGCTGAAGGTGCAGGGTGAGGCCTCCCACAAGTCGGCGGGGATTTTGAGGTGCTCAAGCAGACGGGCGGCTTCCTGCGGGGCTCGAGATTCCCGCCACCCTTTGCACAAAAACCCCTCCGCCACCACCTGCAACGCCGACACCCGCGGCACCACCCGCAGGAATTGGGACACGTATCCGATTTCGGAGCGCCGCAGCGCCAGGATGGTCTGCGCCGGCGCTTGCAAAAGATCCACGCTGCCGTCCGGCGAACGATGCCAAGCCTGGCCCGCCGTGGCCAAGCACGTTCGGTAGAGGCATTTCAGGATCGTGGATTTTCCGGCGCCACTGGGCCCCTGAATACCGAGAATCTCACCCGGGCGCAGAACGAATTCGATGTCCCGGCAGGCAACTACCTCACGGCCCCCCAGAAGGTGCAGCTTGAATACCTTTGTCAGACCGGTTACCCGGAGCAACTCGCCCAAGAATGCGTCCTCCTTCCCAGTGCGTTTGCTACTGTAAGGGTGTTTAACGCCCGCCGTCCCGGACCTCAATCCGGGGTTTTGCTTGTTGGGCGGTTGTTTTGGCCTAAAAGCGGCCCCGCGCGCGGCATGGTCGTTCAGATGCTCCTTTAAAGCAGGGAACTCACCAAGAGTTGGGTGTACGGATGCTGCGGATCCCCCAGAATCTGATCGGTCAGTCCCGCCTCCACCACTCGTCCGGTTTTCATCACCAGCGTGCAGTCCGTAAGCAGACGGATCACCCCCAGGTCGTGTGAGACCACCACCATGGCCAATCCCAATTCGCGGTGCAGATGCCGGATTAAATCCAGCACCCGGGCCTGTACCGAAACGTCCAGACCCGTGGTCACTTCGTCAAGAAAGACCAGCGGCGGACTGTTGGCCAGCGCCTTGGCGATTTGCACCCGCTGCTGCATGCCGCCGCTGAAATGGCGGGGCAGGTGGTCCATCCGTTCCAAGGGCACCTCCGTGCGCAAAAGCAATTCGGACGCCCGCTCCCGGATGCGGCCCACGTGAAAGAATTCGGCGGCCAACAGTTTTTCGGCGATATTGCCGCCGGCGGTGCAATCCAGCCGGAGGCCCTGATGCGGTTTCTGGTACACCATGCCCATCAGGTGGTGGCGGATGTGTCTCTGCTCTTGAGCGCTGCTGCCCAGGATATTCACCGCCCCTTCCCGGTAGTTCCGGAGATAAGCCTCCCCGGCGGTCACGGCGGAGTCGAAGTACAGGCATTGAACCAGCGTACTTTTGCCGGAGCCGCTTTCCCCCACCACCCCCAGGATTTCCCCGGCGTACAGGTCGAAAGAAACACCGGCACAGGCCACGACCGAGCCACATCCGGGACAAATATTGCTGCCGGCCTCCGGGCCGGTGCGCGGCACACAGTCCGGGCATTCCCGGCCGTAGATGCGGGTCAGCCCGCGGACCCGCAACATGGGTTCGCCCGGAACCCGGTGGTCCTGACGTCCGGAAAGATCACAGGAAGAGACATCGGTTATTTCAAGACCGTCCAAGTCACGCACCACCCCCCGTTTCGTTTCCGGTTTGCCGGCCGGCGCCCGGGCCGTTCTCGGAAAGCAGTTGATGCCGCTTGGCACAGTAGGCGACATCGGAACAGGTGTGCCGCCGGGCGCCGGTGTGGTCGTCGATCAGTTCGTCCAGGAAGGACGCGGTGCTGCCGCACACGGCACAGTGTTTGCCGTCGAAGCTCTCCACCCGGAATTGGTGGTCCTCAAACGCGAGTGGTTCCACCCTGGTATACGGCGGTACCGCATAGATTCGTTTCTCCCGCCCGGCCCCGAACAGATTGAGATTAGCGGCCATGTGCAGCTTGGGGATATCCCACCGGGGGATGGGAGACGGGTCCATAACGTAGCGTCCGTTGACCAGGACCGGATACTGGGCGCCGATCGTGATTTCGCGCCAGCGCACAATGTCTTCGTACAGGAAAACCCAAAGCCGGCTGTAATCGGCCTCCGCGTGCATCTCCCTTGTTTTGACCTCGCTGGGCTCCACCCGCCGCAAAGGCTCGGGGTAGGGCACCTGGAACACCAGCGCCTGCTCCTCCCGCAGCCGTTCTTCCGGAATACGGTGCCTGGTTTGAATCAGGGTCGCCGCGCCCGTGTCTTCGGTGGTTTTCACCCCCGTGGTCTGCAGCAGCAGTCTACGGATATTCACCGCGTTAACCACGTCGTCCGAACCCTGGTCAATCACTTTCACGACGTCGCCGGGGCCCACAAGGGCCAGGGTCAGTTGCAGCCCGCCGGTTCCCCAACCCTGAGCAATAGGCAGTTCCCGGGAAGCAAAGGGAACCTGATAGCCCGGGACGGCCACGGCCTTGAGGATCCGCCGGCGGATCTCCTTTTTGGTCTGCTCGTCCAGAAAGGCGAAATTGTATCCGGGGCGAACGGCCTGTTTATCCGGCATCATCGGTATCCTCTCCCTGCGTTTTCTCTTCCCCGGCGAGATCTTGCATCCGGCGCAGCCGGTCCAGAACCGACTGGAAAGTGACGTAATGGGGCAGTTTCCAGTGGGCCGTAAAACCGGACGCTTCGATGCCGTCGGCATGGTAGAGCACGAATTCCTCATCTTCCGCCGGCGCGGCGCCGGCGGCGTTTTGCATCGTGCGGTCCAGAACGGCCGTGGAGATGGCTTTGATTTCGTTGTGACCGAAGCACAGGCCGTACCCCAGGGTGAAACGGGGACTGGTCTTGGCTTCGGTTTCGTCCATCCGGGCAATGATCTCCGCTTCGGTAACCAGGACCCGGCCGATGGCCACCGTGCTTCCCGCGCGGTGGCGGTGAGGAACGCTTACCGGAACATAACCCACCCGGAGTTCGCCCAGGGTGGGATGCACGTTGCCGTAGCCGCGCATACTGCTGTAGGCCAGCGTCATCAATCCTCCCGTTTCGCTCCGCGCCATGCTCTGCAACCGGACCGGCCGCGAGGCCGGAAAAGTCAGGGGTTGCCTGGTGAGGTCCGGGATTACGTCCGGTTCGGGCTTGGTCGCGTATTCCGCCAGCAGTCCCTCGGCGCGCAGCATATCCACCACTTTTGGGAAACTCCGCGGTCTTTCGCCGCCGTCCGGCCGGGGCCGATAACGCGCCAGAAACGCCTCAATCTGCCGGCTGTCTTCCTCCGCCAGCTCAAGATTCAAAAGTCTTAAGCTGTAATCCCGCGTCGGACCGAGCACCTGGCCCCCGGGAACGTCCTTGAACGCGGCCGAGACGCGCCGGATAACCGTCATTTCCCGCGTGTCCGTTACCGTGGAGTAACCCATGCGGGGCAGCGTGGAACGGTAAGCCCGCAGGACGAACGAGGCCTCGACGGTGTCCCCTTCGGCCTGTTTCAGCGCCACCGCGGCGTGGAAAGGGGCGTACAGGCCGCCTTCGCCCATTACCCGGTCCACGGCCAGCCGCATCTGATCCTGGATCTGTTGGGCCGCAAGCGGAGCCGAACCGCCCCGGACACGGAAATAACGAACCAGGTCCTCGGCCGCTTCAATAGCCTCCCGGCCCCCCTTGACGGGGACATAACCCACAACGCCGACCTCCTTGTCTAAAAGCACGGTTAGTCCCAGGCCATCCTTGCCGATCTGGGGATACACGCCACCCGGCCGTCGGCGCTCACCAGGATGGTGTCCACACCCAGAGGGAATTCGTTATTGGCCTCGCGCAAGTAAGCCAGGTTTTCCCGCGCCAGCCCCGCCACCCCGAGGGAGGCCTCGCCCTTCACTCCCGGACCCCGCAGGCGGAGACGGACTCCTCGCTCGTGCGTTTCGGACCGCAGGGCCGCGACGCGGCACACAACGGTCGCCCCCCGATCGGGGAAAAGCAAGCTTCCCCGGCAAAGGTCCGTGATCTCGGGGCACGCTTTCGCCCCCGAAACAAACACAAAGTCCGCCTGCCCGGAGGGAACCATCCGGCTGCCGGCAATCAGACTGCAAAAACGCGCCAACCGGTCCTTTCCCTCCCCCAGGGCCGCGAAAGTAGTTTCTTCATCCAGCAAGGTCAGGGCGACCACAACCACGGCCCGATCCGGGGCGAAACCCGACTCCTCTGGCACCAGGAAATCAACCTTTCCGGGCCTGGCCATACAGCCGAGAATCCGCCGGAACACCCTCTGGCTGTCGAAAACCGGGTCAAACCGGGACACATCAAGCATCCTTGGTCACCTCGAATCGCACCCGCGTGCGGTCCACAATTGCGGAGAGCACGGCGTCCTCTTGCCCGGCGTGCGCCGCTTCCGCCCTCAGAGCCGCCTCTATTGCGCGGCGTTGTTCCGGAACATGTTCCCACGCCAGATCAAGCACGGCCAGGTGGAAAGCGCGGTCCGGGTTCTCACCCAGGCACAAGCCCCAGCCGATCTCTCCCTCCCCGCGCGTCACCGTGCATTCCGTAACCAGTAATTCACCAAGATTGAAAACAGCGTTTTCGACCGATTCTTGCGCCCGCATCATCACCAGACCCGTTTGCGGCGCCTTAATCACCGTAATATCCGGGTTGGTCTCCATTACACCACGGGCCAGACGTTCCACCGTCCGGTCGCCGGCCCGGGCCAAAACGCTATTTGCTTTGCCGGCCTTTATCCGCAGAGTCCTTCTTGACATTATTGCAGGACCTCCTGACCGATTATTTTGCGGCGCAGATAGTCGGAGAGCTTCTCCGCCAGCAGGATCATCACCAGGACTACCGCCGTGATGGCCAAGGCATCGGCATAGCGAAACAAGCTCATGGCCATGTGCAGGTCAAACCCCACGCCGCCGCCGCCCACGACGCCCAGGAAAAGGGCGGCCCGGAGGTTGATGTCGAACCGGTACAAGGTATTGGCGATAAATGAAGGCATCACTTGGGGTAAGACGCCGTAACGGATGACCTGCATCCCAGTCGCCCCGGCCGATTCAAGGGATTCCAGCGGCTTGGGGTCGGCATTTTCGATCGCTTCGGCAAACAGTTTCCCCAGCATCCCGACGGACCCGATCGCGATGGCGAGCATGCCGGCGAACGGCCCAAGGCCGACGACGACCACCAGCAGGAGGATGATGACCAGGGTCGGCACGGCGCGCTCTGCGGCCATCAGGGTCCGGACGGCTTCACGTACGGCCCGCGACGGAGCTGCGTTGCCGGCCGCCAGGATACCCAAAACGAAGGACACGGCCGCCCCCAGAAAGGTACCCATAAAAGCCATGGACAGGGTTTCCAGAATCCCCCACCACACCCGGCCCCCGGTGAGCACCTGCCAGTTCGGGGGAAACATCTCGGCCACCAGGGCCAGGAAATGAGGAAGGCCCTCGATGAACAACCGGGCGCTCAAGCCCAGTTCGGCCGCATTCCAACCGAACAAGAACACCAAAAGGCCGCCGGTCCAAAGGTACCGTTCGTAGTAACGCCGGTGCCTTTGCTCCGCCTTGCGCCGGCCCGTCCCCAACGAGATTGTGCCGTTCACCGCAGCACCTCTTGCCCGAGTACCCTTCGCCTGAGGGCGTCGGAGAGCTGCTCGCACATTACCACCAGCACCAGGATCACGAGGATGGCGGCAAAAGCCTCCTGGTACCGCAGCAAGCGCATCGACATGACCAGGTTAAAACCAATTCCCCCCGCCCCGACGACGCCCAAAAAGATCGACATCCGGATGTTCACGTCAAACCGGTAAAGCGTGTTGGCAATCAACGAGGGAAAGACCTGGGGAAGCACTGCGTAGCGGATGATCTGGGCCCTGGTCGCCCCTACCGCGGCCATCGCCTCCAGAGGTTTGGGGTCCACTTCCTCGAAGGCGTCGGCGAAGAGTTTGCCCAGCATGCCGACGGAACAAACCGCAAGCGCCATTACGCCTGGAAAGGCCCCTAGCCCGACAATGGCCACAAAAAACAGGATGATGATCAGATCCGGCAACGCTCTTTCCGCGGTTAAAGCGCCTCTGGCCAGCTCCCGTACCGCCCGGTGCGGGCTCAAGTTGCCGGCGGCGGCCAGGGCGATCAACAAGGCCAGAACCGCCCCCAGCACCGTACCCACAGAGGCGATTTGCACGGTCTCCAGGGCCGGACCCGCCAGCGCCGGGAAGTCCTCCCAGCGGGGCGGGAGCATGTGCCCGAACAGAGCGACGCCGCGGGGCATCCCCGCCAGAAGGGCGCCCAGATCCACCCGGCAGACGGTTGAAGCCCCCCACAGCAAAAGGGTTGCCACCAGAGCCGGCGCCACATACTTCCGGAATTTTTTCAGGTGCAGCCTCATCGCACCGGGCGCCGGGACACTCATTGACCGGCCGCAACGGGCCAGGCCCGGGGCTCACTGCCGTAAACCGCATTCAGCACGTCCCGGGGCACGTCGGGCTTGCCGTCGTAGGCCACGACCCCGTCCCTGATGCCGATCGCCCGCGTGCAGTACTTGCGGACGATATCCAGGTGATGAAAGACACCGATGATGGCCATTTGCGCCGTCAGTGGTTTGAGGCAGTCCAAAACCGCTGACGCGTTCTTGGGGTCCAGGCTCGCCACCGGTTCATCGGCGAGCAGCAAATAGGGCTCCTGCAATAAGGCGCGGGCGATGGCCACCCGTTGCATTTCACCGCCGCTTAAGGTTTCGGCCCGGCGGAAAGCGAGGTGTTTTACGCCCACCTTCTCGAGGGCCTCCAGGGCCCGCTCGGCTTCCTGATCCGTAAAACCGTAAAGCAGGCTGCGGCTCGGGTTGATCCAGCCGAGCCGGCCGGTCATCACGTTTTCCAGGACGCTGAGCCTCTTGACCAGGTTCGCGCCCTGGAAGATCATACCGATACGCCGTCTGAGGCGGCGAAGTTCCTTGCCTGTTTTTCCGTTGACGCGCTGCGGTCCCCCGTCCCCGTTGATCACCACTTCGCCGCTGTCCGGCGCGGTCAGCCCGTTTACACAGCGTAAGAGTACGGTCTTGCCCACCCCGCTTTCCCCGAATACGGCGACGAACTCACCTTTTTCCACCTGGAAACTGATGTCCCTGAGGAGCGGCTTTCCGTCCGGCAGCCTCTTGGCCAGCCCTTTAACCGTGAGCAAACCGATGCGCCCCCTTATGATCATTTGTAATGCCGGGCTCGCGAACAAACAAACCAAACCGGAGAGCCCGGTGGTTGACAGAAGTTAGATTTGTCCCAGTGCTTCGGCGAGTTGCCGGATATAGTCGTAATCGGCATTGGTAACCGTAACGTAGCCCTTGTTGTTTTCCCACATTTCCTCCCACTGCTTAAAAGCCGCGGGGTCTTTCTGCGGCAGCTCCAAGAAGGCCTGTTGGAGCTTTTTCACCAAGGCTTCGTCCAAATCACCCCTGACCGCGATGGGCGACCTGGGAATACCGTCCGATTTCCAAATCACAAAAACATCTTCGGGGGTCACCAATCCGGCCTCAATGGCCTTCTTATAGGGGCCTTCCCACGTCGCCCCCAGGTCGGACTTCCGGGCCTGCACGGCCAGGATCGAGGCGTCGTGCCCGCCGGCGAAGACTGTTTCCTTAAAGTCGGTGTCGACTTTAATCCCGACTGACTCCATATGGCCCCTGGGAATCACATGGCCGGAAGTGGAGGCCGGATCCACAAAGCTCAAAGTCAACTCATTGGCGCGGCGCTTCACGTCCTCTATGCTTTTAAGTCCGCTGTCCTTATGGGTGACCAGAATACTGTGGTAGGTGCCCAGCTTGCCGTCTTCGGCGGCGCCGCCAACAATCGCCCGCGCGTTGGCCCGTTTGGCGGCCAGCACAAATGACATGGGGCCGAAGTAGGCCACGTCCACCTTGCCGGCGCGCATCGCCTCCACCACCGCCGTATAGTCGGTGGCCTTGAACATTTTGATTTCCACACCCACTTCTTTTTCAAGGTACTTCTTAGTTGGGTCGAAAGCGTCGATCATCTTCTCGATGTCTTCCGCGGGAACCAAGGCCATGGTGAGCACCCGCGGTTTTTCTTCCTGAGCGCCATCGGAAGCACCCTTTGAACCACAGCCCCCTGCGCTGATCACCGCACCCAGAAAGACGGCCAGGCAGAGCGCCGCCCAAATCCTTGATCTTTGCCCTGTAAACACCAACCCTCATCCTCCTTAAGAATCGTTGACTGGGAACTTGAATCCGGGCCTACAGTACTAAAATTTCCACCTCCTTGACGCAAAAAGCAGCAACCTAAATTCCGGCTTCTAACTTTTCCTAAGTGTAAAGGGTCAAAGTTAAATCCGCATTAAACGGGGATTAAACTTTTAATGGCCGCCGGGTTTAACAGTTCAACGAAGACAAAAACCTCCTGTGATTGCCGCAATCACAGGAGGTTTCCGGCCAGGGGCAGCGGTATAAAATTATAGTCGCCTAACCGGCGCTTTGTCGAAGCGGTTTTTGGGTTGCCTTTTCAATTACAGCCCGTTGTCGCGCTGCGCTTGCTTCAGGATGCCGGCCGAGCGGCAAAGCGCTTGTTGCTCTTCCGGCGCAAGGGGTATGTCCAGCACCTTCAGCCGCCCCCGGCGGCCCACGACGGTAGGCAGGCTGAAGGCCGTTTCCGTTACCCCGCAGTACCCTTCCACCAATCCGGAGACGGTCAGCACGCTTTCCTGGTCCCGGACCACCGCCTCGCAGATCCGCCGCACGCTTAAGCTCACCCCGTAATAGGTGGCTCCTTTGCGGGCGATGATTTCGGCGGCCGCCCGGCGCACCCGCTCCGACAGCTCCCGCCGGTCGGGCCGCGACACCCCGCGCCGGTCGCAGAATTCGTCCACGTGAATGCCGGCGATGGCCGCCCGGCTCCAGACAAACACTCCCGAGTCACCGTGCTCTCCCAGCACGTAGGCGTGCACGTTCCGGCCGTCCACCCGGCAGTGGCGGCTCAGCAGGTGCCGGAAGCGGGCGCTGTCCAGGACGGTGCCGGAACCGATGACGGCGTTTTGGGGGAGCCCCGAAAAGCGCAGGGCGGCGTAAGTGAGCACGTCCACCGGGTTGGTGACCATCAGCAGCACGCCGCCGTTCCAGTGCCGGAGCAGCCGGTCGATGACCTCCCGAACCACCTTGGTGTTCCGGGCGGCGAGTTCCAGGCGGGTCTCCCCGGGGTGCTGGTTCGCGCCGGCGGCGAACACGACGATCAAGGCCTCCCGGCAGTCTTCGTAATCGCCGGCGTAAATTCGGACCGGACCGGTGAAAGGGGTGCCGTCGGCGATGTCCATCGCCTCTCCCGCGGCCCGCTCCCGGTTGATGTCGATCAGAACCAGTTCATTGGCCAGGTCCGCGGTCAGCAAGGTGTAGGCCACGGTCGCTCCCACGGCTCCCGCGCCGATAACCGCTATCTTTACCGCCATGGAATATCCGCCTCCGGACCAGCGCTCCTAAAACCGGAATAGCGTCCTTCGGGAGCGCAAATACTCTTAAGAGTATAACCCTTTTCGAGAAAGGAGTACAAGCACAATGCGCAGGGCGCTCGCTTGGATTCTGAAAGCGCTTCTGGTACGGTTCGTCTGGAACAGGGCCATGGGCGGAGTTCGGCGCCGAACGACCAGGGTCTTCACTTTGGACAACTTGCTCGGACAACAGGTGGGCACGTGGTGGCGAATGCGTAAACTCAAGTAGCGGGGGGGGTGCCCCGTCAGTAGCCCCAGTGGTACTCGCAGTCGGCGATCCGCCAGCCGGAACCGGTGCGGACCAGCTCCCAACGCCCTTCGCCAAAGAATTCGGCGTTGTCGGCCCAGTCCCGGAAATGGAGGTCGGCCGCCACCCGGGCCCGGTCCCTGCCGATCCAAAAATCCGCCCATCTGACCACCGACGCCGGATTGACGTTGTCGGTCCCCCACTGGTTCCAAATCGCTTCGCTCACGGTGCTCAAGGCGGGCTCCGTGTATATCCCCGCCAGGATAAGTTCCAGCTCGGCCCGGTTTGTGGCCTGCGTATACTCCAGCGACCCGACCGCACGTTCGATCAGCCGTTGGATGTCCTGTTCGTCACCGGCTTGCCCGCCGTGGTGACCGGTCCGGCCGTCCAAAACCATGGGCCAAAAGAGAATCAGCAACCCCAACCCAGCCAGGATCAGGCCATAAATCAAGCATCGTTTCAAAAAGGTTCACCCTGTAATATTTTACCAACACCACAGGGCCGGCGCTACCGGATAAAAACCCTTATATATGTCGAACTTCTGGAAACCAATATTAGCGTATGTTTTTTCAGTGTGAATGCTTAGAGGAGGTGCCCCCTTGAAGGCCCATTATATGCAGTCCTGCATCGCCCACCTGCAGAACACCGCCGCTGACCTTGATGTCTTGGCCGGCAATGTGACCAATCCCGAAGCCAAACAGGAACTCCAGAAGGCCCGCGCCTCCCTGGGCGCCTGTTTGCAGCAGTGCCGGACCGCGCTGGACAAACTTGGTCAGCCAACCTAGTTCGGGGGCAAAAAAGCCTGGGAGGCGGAACCGTGTCTTTGGAAAGCGAATTCCTACGGTCGTGCCTGGGGAACTGCCTGATCGCGGTCAGCGACCTGGATCGCTTGAACCGCGCGGTTGATGATCCGGACGCCGCAACCGCGCTGCGGGCTGCGCGACGGCACCTGGAACGTTGCGTGGAGCACTGCGAGTTTGCCTATAAACTAGCGTAGAAGCCATTCTCACCACGGGAGCTTGCTTTATGCGCCCTCTACGGAGCCGAAAGCTGTCCGAACCACCTTACAACGAAGGTGAGCGCCAATACTGCCGCCACAAAGATCGCCACGTGCCGCAACACCCGGTTTGGCAGTTTTGGCCGGGAAGCCTTTTTCCCCCGGGGCGGTTCCAACTTGATCCGGTCACCGTCAAAACTGGCCCCGGTCTTTCGCTTGCGGGCGGGATCAAACTGGTAGACGTTGCCCTTTCGGCGCGGCTGTTTTTCGTCAGTCTTGGTTGTCATCGTGACTGGGATACTCCTTGTCCAGCAGCTCTGAGTATTTGTCCGGAATCGGAATCGCGTGGGTCTTTGGCTCCTGACCCGGGTCTCCGCCGACCTCGAATACGAGGTCGTAACCCGCACCGGAGGCGCGCTTTTTCGGCCGCCAGTAGTTGAGCGTGTTTTCCGGCCGAGAGACCGCATCCGCGACCGTTTGGTCGCACCAGCGGAAGAACTCTTCCCGGAGCGGTGAATACAATTCCACCAGGATCCCTCCGATCATCATATTCGTGGACGCCGCCGGCGCCCCTGATTCCTATCGTCAACCCCCGCCGAAGCTGCGCATTATCCAAAAGAACGCAATCACCACCGCGACCAGCAGTATGACTTCCGTCAACCGCATCGGCATACCCGCCTTTCCCTTCAATCGAACGTAGTAAATTATATTTTACCAGTTACATGCTCAAAACACCACGCCCTCGGAATGAGAAGGGTGTTTCTTGTTCCCTTGCCAAAACCCGCTTGACTACGGCCGAGACGAAGGGGGCATTCTATTTCAAGCAAACGGAAAGAGGAGTGGTTATATGTCTCCCGAGGGCAGGAAATTGACCGGAAACAGGAGCAACAAAAGACTGGCCAAACCCGATGTGAACCCGATTGTGAATCCCAATGACGACCTTGAGGACAACATCTTGGCCGCGCCCGAGGTTGGCGATCCCGGCAGCACCACCCGAGTTAACCCGGATAATACAGACTTGAACCGGCCCGATTTCGGCTGCCCCCCCGATAGGCCGTTACCAGGCCGACGAGCAAGGCGGCGCCCCCGGTCTAAACCGGGGGCGCTCGCGTGTGGCCGGCACCTGATGGCGGCCGACCTGATTGCCGCCGACCGGCCGCTACCTTTTCTTTTCGTTCTTTTCGGCGTCGGATTCCTGCTTGTCGCTCCCAGCCCCCAAGCCCAGGGATTCCTTGGCCGCTTCCCAGGTGCGGGAAAACACGTTGTCGTTTTTGTCCTTTTTGCCTTCGTGGTGGGTCCGGTGCAACTCCTTTTCGTCCTTCCCGGTTTTCAGGTCGTCAACCATGCACATCACCTCGCATTCCTAGCATGTGCGCCGCCGTTAACGAATATACGGAGCCTAAGGGGATAGACGCTTTCGCGGCCCGCTTTGAACCGGACAAAGCCGGCAGGATATTGCGGGATCAAGGTAGAAGAGTGCTGGGCCTGCTAAATCCATAACGACAGGGTGTTTGCGTAGATGAACACTGTGGAACAAGTTGCCGGCCGGTCCTTGGATTTCCTGCCGAAACCGGCGGTAGACACTGCTCTTAAACAGCTTAGGGGCATTTCCGGCCCTCCTTCCGGAGCCCGCATCCCTTGTCCCCGCCGCTGTCCGGAACTCGGCCCCTGCCGGCCGGTATCCGGTCACGGTTCGCGCCGGAGCCGGCTGGTGATCCTGGGCGAAGCCCCCGGCGCGGACGAGGACGCGACGGGCCGTCCTTTCGTCGGGCAAGGCGGTTTTTTGCTTACTGCCGCCTTGAACAGCCTGGGAATCGACCGGAACCGGGTATTCATCACGAACGTGGTCCGGTGCCGTCCGCCCGGCAACCGGGAACCACGCTCCGCCGAGCAGGAGGCCTGCCGGCAGTTGTTAAAGGAAGAACTTACGGGCTTGCCGGGCGGGGTGGTGGTCTTGACGCTGGGTAACGTGCCGCTCCGGTTTATGCGCGGAGCGCCCGGTCCCGGGGTCACCGCCTGCAGGGGAGTCTGGCTGGAGGGTTTCAGGTGGCAACGCAGCCTGGTCGCCGCAGTAATCCCAACATATCATCCGGCATATGTACTGCGCCGGCTGAACGGTGAGATTATGGACCAGTTCGTACGGGACATCCGGGAAGCGGCCGGCTTGGCCCTTGCGCTGCGCTGGCCGGCATTCCTGAACGCCTACCGCCGTCCAGGGCCCGGTGAATCGTGGAGCGGCAACTAAGAACGTGTTCCGCCGATCAGCCTGTTGTACTCGTTCAGGACTGAATCCAGCTTCCTGCTTACCAACTGAATCTCTTGATCCTGCAGCGTGTCATTATTATTTTCGACAAGTTTCTGGAGCGTGCGGCGCAACCGTTCTATTTCTGCGAGCAACTCCATTTGGCTGCCAGAAAACACTAATACCCCTCCCGATAACCAAAACAGGTATTTTTTTTTACTATTGTAGTTCCAATCGGGAACTTGTGTCAACCAAATTGCGTATTCGCCCGTTATTTGTGTGGTTCCAATAAGGAACTGTCGACTAATGCGACTTTATGTTAGACTATTGGTAAAGAAGGCCCGTAAAGGAGCGTAGCGGTGAGTTTTGGCAATCGGCTCAAGCGGGGCTGGACTCAGGAAGTGCTCGCCAATGGCCTGGGTCTTTCCAGGAATACCATCGCCGGTTACGAATCGCCCAGCAAATCCCGTGAACCGGGCCTCGAGATGCTGACCAGGATTTCAGCGGTCTTTGAAGTTACGGTGGACTATTTGCTCGGTCTGACGACCGCAGAGCAAGCGCCCCGCAAGCCGGACCCGAAGATGCGGGTTCCGGTGTACAAGGATTCCCTGACCTATCTACCGCCGCTGCACGAGGAAAGCGCCATCGGCCACTTGGATCTCCCGGCGGGCATCGGGGCGGATTTCGCAGTGGAAGTCACCGGCCGCGACCTCCTCTGGACCGGGATCTGCCCGGGCGACCTTGTCTTGTGCCTTGGCTTGGCCGCCGCCGACCACGGGCAGTTGGCGGCCGTCGCCACTCCTTCCGGCGGCACCGGCCGCCAAGAGCTTATAATGCGGTACATGGTGCTGGACAAGGGCGGTTGGACTCTTCGGGCGGCAAACCCGGATCAAGCCGACCGGCCCTTGCGACCGGGGGATCAAGTCGCTGGTGTGGCGGTGGCGATTGTGAAAAACCCCCCGGCCCTGGACACCTACTTCGAACTGTTGTCTCTCCGGGATGTCCGGGTGCGGGGCTGGAATGAAGTGATCCTCGAAGCCACCCGGCTCGGAGTCAAAAAAGAGCAGGTGAAGAGCCTGATCGGTTTTTTCGCCGGCCTGCTGGACAATCACCCCAAGAAAGACTAGATCCAAAGACATAAAACTTGACCGCAGCAACTATTTGCAACGCCGCTTATGATCCCGGCCTGGAATGGCCTGGAAATTGAAATTGCCGCCCAAGGAATCCCGGGCGGCAAAAGTTTGGATACTGCTGGTAGCCCCAACGGGACTCGAACCCGTGTCTCCGCCTTGAGAGGGCGGTGTCCTAGGCCGCTAGACGATGGGGCCGCGTACGAGATTTATTGTGGCTGCGGGACTAGGATTCGAACCTAGACTAGATGATCCAGAGTCACCCGTGCTACCGTTACACCATCCCGCAGGGTAAGTCACGGTCTACATTGTAGCATACGAAGGCCCGCCGCGCAAGTTAGGTGACGCCTTTTTGCGGTTAAGCGGGTGCTGCGGTCAGGCCTTGTCATGCCTGTTCCAAGTTGTTCTCGATCCGAGCGATCGCCCGGTCGAGCCGCAACAGGCATTGTTCCTTCCCGAGGACGGTGATGATATCAAACAGACCCGGCCCTACGGTCCGGCCCGAAAGCGCCAGCCTGGCCGGATGAATCAACGCGCCGCCGGAAACGCCGAGTTCCTCGATCACCTGCCGGAAGGCTTCTTCCGTGCCCTCGACGGTGAACCGGCCGACGGGCAATGCGGACAAGGCCTCCCGGCCCCGGGCCAGGATGCCGGTCACCCCGGGCTTGGTGAAATGCTTGCGCACGCCTTTTTCCTCGTATTCAAAATCCGGCCGGTAGAAATAGGCCGACGCGTCACGCAGCTCCACCAGGGTGTGAATCCGGCTGCGCACCGCCTCCACCACGCGGTTCAGGTAGTCGAGTTCGGCCGGGTCCGGTGAGGCACTCAAATACCCCGCCTCCTGCATAAACGGCCGGACTTGCTCCACCACCCGTTCCAACGGCAGTGCCTTCAAGTACTGGGCGTTGAGCCAGGTCAGCTTTTTCACGTCGTAAACGGCGGCATGTTTGGTGACGGCGTCCAGACTGAAGAAGGCCACCAGTTCCTCCCGGGAAAACTGTTCCCGCTCGCCCCCCGGCGACCAGCCCAGAAGCGCCAGGTAGTTGACCAGAGCCTCGGGCAAAAACCCGCCGGTCCGGAACTCGTCCACGGCGGTGGCCCCGTGGCGCTTGGAGAGCTTGGAGCGGTCCGGGGCCAGGATCATGGGCACGTGCACGAACTCCGGGAGCGCATACCCCAGGAGGTTAAACAGGACGATCTGCTTCGGCGTGTTCGAGAGGTGTTCTTCAGCCCGGATGACGTGGCTGATCCGCATCGCCCCGTCGTCGACCACGCAGGCGAAGTTGTACGTCGGCCCGCCGTTTGACTTCAATATGACGATATCGTCGAGCGTGGCGTTGTCGAAACCGACCTCGCCCCGGATCAGGTCTTTGACCACCGTGGCCCCGGCCTTCGGCATCTTCACGCGCAGGGCCGGCTGGATGCCGGCCGCTTCCTTCGCCCGCCGCCCATCGCCGGTCAGGTCGCCGCAGCGGCTGTCGTAGCGCGGCACCTCGCCGCGCCGGCGGGCCTTCTCGCGCTGGGCGGCCAACTCCTCAGGGGTGCAGTAACACCAGTAGGCACGGCCGCTCTCCAGCAGGCGGCGGGCCTCCTCCCGGTACAGCCCGAACCGCTCCGACTGCCGGTACGGCCCGAAAGGACCCCCACAGTCGTAGCCCTCGTCCCACCCGATACCCAGCCAGCGCAGGCTGGACTCGATCTGGACGGCCGCCTCCCCTATGTTCCGCCCGGTGTCGGTGTCCTCCAGCCGCAGGATGAAGACCCCCCCGTGGTGCCGGGCAAAGAGCCAGTTGAAAAGCGCGGTCCGGGCGCCGCCGATGTGCAGGCTCCCTGTAGGACTGGGCGCGAATCTAACCCGTACCGTATCCATGATCTCCTGCTAAACCTCCCATTCATTCCAACCGTGAGTACGACAGGAGACGGTTCTCTGTCGCCCTTGTACTCCTTATTCCGGCCTCCCGGCCGCCGGTGCCAACCCATATATTGTATTCCTCATTTTGGCGCCTGTAAAGCCCCGGGTCCACTTTCCAGCCGCAAGAGCCGTTCTTTCCACTCGGGACCACCGCCAAAACCCCCTTTGTGCCGTCGGCACGGACAACCCGGTGGCAGGGCACCACCAGCGGCGTGCGGTTGGCGCCCAAGGCGTTGCCCACCGCTCGGGACGCCCGTAGCGGTGAAATGCCAACCGCCGGCATACCTGCGGCTTTCAGCAGAATCCAACTCTTAAATGGGGCTCCTTCTCCGCCCTGCAAGAAGATTCCTGTCTCCCGCCGCGGGCTCACTCTTCAACGGAAACCGTCACCGGACCCTCTTGGCGAAGCAGCTCGACCAATACAACCGAGACCCGGCCCGGACCCCGACTCCGGCGGGCACGGCTCTGTCAATAAAAGTTTTTTATATAGAGGATAATAATATGGTTGAAATTAATTCCTAATGATAAGATTGAGGGAAATGTTTGGACTAAGGAGTGGGGTGCGTGGACGCTCCCAGATTGACTTCCCTGACGGTCGGCGGCGGGTGAGCGGCCAAAGTCGGGCCTGAGGCTCTGGCCCAAGTTTTGAATCATTTGCCGGTCATGGAAGACGCCCGGCTGCTGGTAGGTATCGAGACGTCGGACGACGCCGGGGTGTATCTGATCAATGACGAGACGGCGCTCGTGCAAACCGTCGATTTCTTCACGCCCATTGTCGACGACCCGCGCCGCTTCGGTCAGATCGCAGCCGCCAATGCGTTGAGCGACATCTACGCCATGGGCGGCATCCCCCTCACGGCCCTGAACATCATCTGCTACCCCACCAAAGAAGGGCATCTGGACGTCCTGGCCCAAATCCTGATCGGCGGGGCGGAAAAAGTACGGGAGGCCGGTGCCCTGATTGTGGGCGGGCACAGCGTGGAGGACAAGGAACCCAAGTACGGCCTGGCGGTCACCGGAATCGTGCACCCCGGGCTGGTGGTGCGGAACAGCACGGCTCAGCCCGGAGACCGGTTGGTGCTGACCAAGCCTTTGGGCACCGGTGTCGTCACCTCGGCGGTGAAAGCGAACATGGTGCCCGCCGAAATCCAGGAGACGGTAGCCGTTCAAATGGCCACCTTGAACGACCGGGCGGCCCGGGCCATGCGCGAAACCGGACCTTCCGCCTGCACGGACATCACCGGCTTCGGACTCCTGGGGCACGCGCTGGAGATGGCCCGGGGCAGCCGGGTGGGCCTGCTGTTCGAGGCCGGCAGTCTGCCGCTGATCGAGCGGGCTCCGGAATACGCCGCGCTGGGGCTGATCCCGCGGGGAGCGCACGCCAACCGCTGCTTCATCGGGGAGCACGTGTCCTTCGAGCAGGACGTGCCGCTGGCGGTCCAAGACCTGATGTTCGACCCTCAGACTTCGGGCGGGCTCTTGATCTCCGTTCCGGGGGAGAAGCTCCACACGCTGATGCGCAAGTTGACGGAGTACGGGGTGCTCGGAGCGCGGGTGGTCGGCGAGGTAACCGGCGCGCTTCCTCCCGGCCGCATCGTAGTCCGGACCGGCAACGGGGCAGGGGCGCCCTAGTAAACCATCTCTCCGCGAATGAAGGCCCGCGTGCGCTCGTCCCCGGGGGCTTCGAACACTTGCGCCGCCAGCCCCTCTTCCACGACCTGCCCCTCATAGAGGAAGACCACCTGATCGGCCAGGCGCTGCGCCTGAAACACGTTGTGCGTAACCAGGACCACCGCCGTGCCGTTGCCGCCGCTCGCGCCCCGGATCAGCCCCTCCAGAAGCGCCACGTTGTTGGGGTCCAGGTTCGAAGTGGGCTCATCCAGCAGTAGTACGTCCGGTTCCAGTACCAGCGCCCGGGCCATGGCCACGCGCTGGGCCTCCCCGCCGGACAGGGTCAGCGCCCGCGCCCGCCGCAGCGGCTCCAGTCCCACCCGCCGCAAGGCGTCGTCCACCTTGCCGGCCGCTTCCAGACCGCGCACGCCCCGCACCCGCAGCCCGTAGGCCACGTTTTCGTACACCGTTCCGTCAAAGAGCACCGGCTTTTGAAACACCATGGCCATCCGGCGCTGCAGCTCCAACCGCGGCCGGTAAGCGTGCACGTCCCGCCCACGGTAGAGAATCCGGCCCGCCGTCGGCCGCTCCAGCAGGTTTAATAGCCGCAGCAGGGTGCTCTTCCCGGCCCCGCTCGGCCCCATCACGCCGTGAATCCGGCCCGCGGCAAGCGACAGTCGCTCCACGCGCAACACCTCGCGCGGCCCGAACTGTTTGCTGACGTTGTCCACCGTGAGCACCGCCTCGCTCAATTCCTGGACACCCCCTGCAGGCGGTAGAGCGCCGTGTTGATAACGAAGGCCAGGAACAAGAGCACCATCCCCAGGCCGATGGCCATTTCGAAGTTACCCCGCCTGGTTTCCAGCACGATGGCGGTGGTCATTACCCGGGTCTTGCCCTCGATATTCCCGCCGACCATCATCACCGCCCCCACCTCGGCCATCACCCGGCCGGTGCCGGCCACCACCGCGCCGACAATCGCCACCCGCGCCTCCCGCACGACCGTGAGCGCCACCTGCCACGCGCCCGCCCCGAGCGAGACGGCGGTATCCCTGATCTCCCGGTCTTTGGCGCGCACGGCGACCATGGTCAGGCCGGCGATGATGGGCAGCGCCAAGATGGTCTGGGCGATGACCATGGCCGTGGGGGTGTAGAGCAGGCTCAACACGCCGAACGGTCCCCGCGCGGAGAGCAGCAGGTAGACTAAAAGCCCGACCAGGACCGGCGGCAGCCCCATGAAGGTGTAGAGAAAGAGCGCGGGCAGGCGCACCCGCCGGACCGGCTGCATTCCCAGCCAGGTGCCCAGCGGAATGCCCGCCAGGGCGGCGAGGCCGATGGCCACCCCCGACACCTGCAGTGAAAGCCCGATGATCTGCATGAGCTTGGGGTCGCGGGCCACCACCAGCCCGAAGGCCGCCACGATTCCATCCCAGATGGTCCCACTTCCCTTCCCGGCTGCCGGCCCGGACAAGTTAAAGTTTTGTGGTCCGGCCCCCCTAGGAAGCGTTGGGCACGAACAACTGTTCACCGTGCTTTACAAAGCCGGCGATCAGCTCCTGCCCTTCATCCGAAACCAAGAAGTCGACGAACTTCTTCGCCCCTTCGTAGTCCACGTGCGGGTGGTTGGCCGGGTTGACAGCCATGACCCCGTACTGGTTAAAAAGCGCCGGGTCGCCCTCCAACACGACTTTCAGGTCCAGTTCTTCCTTCAGGGACACCCAGGTGCCGCGGTCGGCCAGGGTGTAGCCTTTTAGTTCGCCGGCCATCCGCAGGGTGTCGCCCATGCCCTGGCCGACCGAGTGGTACCAGCCTCCCGCGGGTTCAAGCCCGGTTCCCTTCCAGATCTTCAGTTCAGCTTTGTGGGTGCCCGAATCGTCACCGCGGGAAACGAACACGCTTTGAGCAGCCGCGATTTTGCCAAACGCTTCCTTGACGTCCCGGCCGCCCGCGATGTTCGCCGGGTCGCCGGGCGGGCCGGCCAGCACGAAGTCGTTGTACATGACGTCATGGCGGTCGACAAAATGTCCTTCCGCCACCAAAGCCAGTTCCTGCTCCTTGGCGTGGACCAGGAGCACGTCGCAGTCGCCGCGCTTGCCGGTCTCAAACGCGGCCCCGGTACCCACCGAGATCACGGACACCTCGTAGTTGTGCTTTTCCCCAAAGACCGGCAGCAACGCGTCCAGCAGACCCGAGTCGTACGTGCTGGTGGTCGTGGCCAGTTTGAGTTCCTTCGCTTCCGGCTTCGCCGGCGCCGGCGGCGCTTGACCGCCGCACCCGCCCAGGAACGCCGCCGTTAGAAAGACCGCTGCCGCAAAGAGCACTACACTTTTCCTCAAGGTCAAGGTTAATTCCTCCTTAGTGTCGTGTTTTGGCCTATTTCCGGAACGCTACGCGATAATGTGACTGGACGGCCCTAACTCACCCCCTCGAAGTGTCCCGGAACGAAAAACGTCCGGCCGGCGGAAAAGACACCGCCGGGCCGGACTGCAAATCCGGTCCGGAACTCCTTTCCACAACGGGAGGCGTGCCCGTTTCCCGGCACACCCTGTCGGCCGCCGCCCTTGGGGGTCCCCTTCCCAACAAGCAGGGGGTCCCCTTTAGGGACAGAGGCTCGGAGCACCCAGATCAAGTTTTAGCCAACCAAAAAACCGGGCCGTGCGGAAAAGCCGGACCCGGTTCTGCCAACCGGAAACCGCCCTTCTCCTTTCCGCAACGGGAGGCGTGCCCGTTTCCCGGCACACCCTGCCGGTTCGCCGGCCCTAACCCTACGGGCCTTAGGCCGTGAACTCGGAGAAAGCTGAACTTTAAGTTTTACCAGTTCGCCTTTGCCGGCCGGATTCCTGCCGGCCGGAGTGCCTAGTTTGGCGCCAACGCCCCGGCGCACACCCGCGGCCTCCTGATTCTGATTCAGCTAGCTGGTTGACCGGCAAGCGGCGCCGCAGGAGTCGCAGCCGTCCGCGTCGCCCGCTGCGCCGTCCTCTCCGTAGTCGTGGAGTATCTCGCGCAGGGCCTTGACGCGTTCTTCGGCCAGCGCCTGCAGCCTCTCGGGCGCTTCTCCGGTCAGGACGGACAACGCTTCGTCCACCGTATCCACCGGAAAGACAGCAAACCGCCCGGCGCGCACGGCCTCGACCACTTCCTCCTTCAGCATCAGGTTCTGGACGTTCGCCCGGGGGATGACCACTCCCTGCCCGCCGGTCAGCCCGCGGGCGCGGCAGAGGTCAAAGAAGCCCTCCACCTTTTCGTTGACGCCGCCGACCGCCTGTACCCGTCCCTTCTGGTTCATCGACCCGGTCACGGCGATCCCCTGGCGGACCGGTACGCCGGTGAGGGCGGACATTATCGCCGCCAACTCGGCCACCGAGGCGCTGTCCCCGTCCACGCCCGCGTAGGACTGCTCGAAGACCAACCGCACCGCCAGGGTCAAGGGCTCGTCCCGTCCGAAGCGCTCGGCGAGGAAGCCGCCCAGGATCAAGACCCCCTTGGTGTGCACCGGGCCCCCGAGCCTGGCCTCCCGTTCAATGTCGACCACGCCGCTCCGGCCGGCCGCCACGCCGGCCGTGACCCGGACCGGCCGGCCGAAGGAAATGTCCCCGAGGTCGGCCACGGTCAGGGCGTTCACCTGGCCGGCCTGGGCCCCATCGGTCTCCACCAGCAGGACGCCGCGGTCCAGCCACTCGGCCAGTTTCTCCTGCACCAGGTTCACCCGGTGCAACCGCTCGCCGACCGCCTGCCGGATGTGCCCGCTCAAGATATATTCCGCTCCTTCGGAGAGCGCGTAGTGGTTAGCCTCCCGTACCACGTCGGCGATGTCGGCGAACCGGGCCGACAGCATCTCCTGGTCCTCGGCCATCCGGGAGCCGTACTCCACCAGGCGGGCGATGCCTGAGGCGTCGATGTGCCGCAAACCCTCTTTCCGGCACAGGGTGGCGAATAAAGCGGCGTATTTGCGCGCGTTTTCCGGGTTCCGCGGCATCACGCTGTCGAACTCGGCCTTGACCTTGAACAACTCCTGGAACTCCGGGTCCAGGAGGTAAAACAGCCGGTACAAATCCGGGCTGCCCAGCAGCACCACCTTGGCGCAGAAGGGCACCGGTTCCGGCTGCAGGCTTTTTGCCGACAGGATCCCGGCTCGGTCCCCGAAGTCCTCGATCGAAATCCTTTCGTTGCGCATCGCCCGCTTCAGGACCGACCACGAAAGAGGGTTTTTCAACAGCTCGTCGACCGGGATGACCAGGTAGCCGCCGTTCGCGTTGTGCAGCGATCCGGGGCGGATCATGGTGAAGTCGGTCACCAGTGCCCCGAACTGCGCCTCCCGGTCGATACGGCCCACCAGGTTGGGCACGCTCGGGTTGACCTCCATCACCACCGGAGCGCCCCGGCGCCCGGAGTTGTCGACCAGCACGTTCACTTCGTACTTGCGCACGGGGTCCGTTCGCAGCGGGCCCCCCTTCTGCTCCCGCGGCTCGGCCTCGAAGCCGGCCTCCTTGAACAGCCCGTAGTTCCTTAAAAGGTCTTCGCGGACCTCGTCCAGGTACTCCAGGACCGCGGGCAACTCCCCGTACTTGTCCTGCAGCGGGGCCACCAGGGGCACCACCACGAATTCCGCCACTTCCCGGTCCAGCCTCTCCAGGGCCTCGCGGGCTTCCCGTTCGACCCCGCCCAAGTGGCGCATGGCGTCCTGGATGGTTCCCTGCAGCTCGTCTTTGCGGTGGGCGAAGCCTTCGCGGACCTCCGCCGGGAGACTCATAAACTCTTCTTCCTTGACCATCCGGCCGTCCACCAGGGGGGTGACCATAAAGCCCACCGGGGTGACCTGCAACGTGAACCCCTTCTCGTGCACCGCTTTTCCCAGGGCGTTTAAGAGTTCGTTCCGGCGGGCGGCGAACACTTCCAACTGCTCCGTGCGCCGGCGCCCGTATTCCTCGCTGTTGAAGGCCCGGCGGATGTCCCGCTGAACCAGGGCGATGATCTGCTGCAGGTCATCCTGCAGTCCCGCCCCCTTCCCGGTCGGGAGTTCCAGGGCCCGGGGGCGCTGGGGCTGCCGGAAACTGTGGACGTAACACCAGTCCGCGGGGACCGGCTGCCCGGCGGCCAACTCCTCGATGAAGTTCTTCACCGCGGTGATCTTGCCGGTGCCCGGAGGTCCGGCCACAAAGACGCTGAAACCCTGCTCCTTGATCCCCAGACCGAAGTGCAGGGCTCTCACCGCCCGTTCCTGCCCGATAATCCCCTCCAGCGACGGCAACTCGTCGGTGTGGGCGAAACCGAGGCTCTCCGGCACGCAGACTCGGCGCACCTGTTCGGCCGTGGCTTTGTTCACCGGACCGCGACCCCCCTTTCGTCGGGAAATTAAACTACTATGTGTATTCAATGCTTTTGGAGAATATTCCTGCAGTCCTTTAAGGAAAGCGGATTACCGGCGGCGGGCCAGGGCCTCCGCCCGCTTTACCCGCACGAAGCGGCGCAGGGCCTTTTCGGCCTCGACGGCCGCGATCACCGTGGTGGCCGTCAGGGTGATCAGCAACCAGTCCTGGGTGTTCAAGGGGGCGGTGCGGAACACGAACTGGAAAGCGGGCAAGTAGACGACCGCGATCTGGGCGATGATCGACGCCACCACGCTGAAGAACAGGAAGGGGTTCGACAGCAAGCGCATCCGGAAGACCGACTCGGCCTCGGAGCGCATGTTGAACACGCTGAACAACTGAAAAAACACGATGGTGGTCAGGGCCACGGTGCGGGCGTGTTCCAGGCCGTGCCCCTGGTTCAGGGCCCAGAGGAAAGTGTAGAGGGTACCCACCGCGATCACCACCCCGATGATCACCAGCCGTTCGGCCATCAGCCGGGAAATCACCGGTTCGGTGCGCCGGCGCGGCGGCCGGTTCACAATCTCTTTCTCCCCCGGTTCAAAAGCCAGGGCCGCGTTCTGCAGCACGTTGGTTACCAGGTTCAGCCACAGGATCTGGGCGGGCAGAAGCGGCAGCGGCAAAAGCAGCACCAGGGCGGCGGGGATCAGGATGATCTGCGCCAGGCCGGTGGACAGCAAAAAAAGGACCGACTTGCGGATGTTGTCAAAGACGACCCGGCCCTCGCGCACCGCGGTGAAGATGCTGGCGAAGTTGTCGTCGGTGACGATCATGTCGGACGTCTCCTTGGCCGCGTCGGTGCCCGTCCTCCCCATCGCCACGCCGATGTGCGCCGCTTTCAGGGCCGGGGAGTCGTTCACCCCGTCCCCGGTCACGGCCACCACCTCGCCCCGCTTGATCAACTGCTGCACGATGCGCAGTTTGTGCAGGGGCGCCACCCGGGCGAAGACGTTCACGTACCGCACTTTGTGGTTCAGCTCTTCGTCCGGCATGTCCTCAATGTCCGGGCCGGTGAGCACCGGCCCGGCCTCCCCCCGGACCATCCCCAAGCGGCGGGCGACGGCCACCGCGGTGGACTGGTGGTCACCGGTCACCATAATCACCCGCACCCCGGCCTGCTTGGCCTGGTTGATCGCCTGCAGCGCCTCCTCCCGGGGCGGGTCCAGCATTCCCTGGAACCCGATCAGGGTGAGCCCTTCCTCCACCGAGGCCGGCCACAGCATCTCGACCGCCGCCGGTTCCTGCCGGTAGGCTAAGGCCAGCACCCGCAACCCGTCGCCGGCCAGGACCCGGTACTGTTTCAGGACCGCCTCCCGGTCCTCCAGGGGCGCGGCCTCGCTCCCGGGGCCGGTGATCACGTGCGTACACATCTCGAGGACTCGGTCGGGAGCCCCTTTTACGAACACGAACTTGCCCTCCCCGCGCGGGTGCCGGCAGAGTGAAGCCATGTACATCAGGTCCGATTCGAAGGGGATCTGGTCGACGACCGCGTAGGACCGCGTCTCCCGGTCCGGATCCATCCCGGCTTTGCGCGCCACCACGATCAGGGAGACCTCGGTGGGGTCCCCCTGCGGGAACCACCCCCGTCCTTCTTCAAAGCCGAGTTTGGACTCGTTGGCCAAAAGCCCGGCCCGCAGGCAGAGTCTTAAGGCCGGGTGGTGCTGCAGCCGCGCCGGTTCCCCGTCCGGACCGGTGATCCGGCCCTCCGGCGCGAAACCGACGCCGCTCACCTGGTAGGTGACACCGCCGGCGGCGATCACCTGCACAGTCATCTCGTTCTTGGTCAGGGTCCCGGTTTTGTCTGAGGCGATCACCGTGGTCGAACCAAGGGTCTCCACGGCCGGCAGGCGCCGGACAACGGCGTTCCGCCGGGCCATCCGCCTCACCCCGATGGCCAGCGTGAGGGTCACCACCACGGGGAGACCCTCGGGAATAACACCCACGGCCAGGGCGATGCCGGTGAGCAGCATCTCGGGCACGGGCCGGCCCAAGGCCAGACCCAGCAGTACGGCCGCCCCGGAAACGGCCAGGATGCCGTAGCCCAGCCAGCGGCCGAAACGCCCGAACTGCACCTGGAGGGGCGTGGGGGCCGGTTTCACTTGCTGCACCTGCTCCGAAATTTTGCCGAGGGCGGTGGCCGCGCCCGTGCCGGTAACCAGCCCCCGCCCCCTTCCGGACAGCACCAGGGTGCCCATGAAGGCCGTGTTCTTCAAATCCCCCAGAGCCGGGCGCCCCGCCGGCAACGGCCGCACGTCCTTGCTTGCGCCCAGGGATTCCCCCGTCAGGGCCGATTCGTCGATCTCCAGCCGGTTTACTTCGATCAGGCGGAGGTCGGCCGGCACCCGGGCCCCCGAGGCCAGCAGGACGATATCCCCCGGTACGAGGCCGGCGCCGTCGATTTCCACCTCCCGGCCGCCACGGATCACTTGGGCCCGGGGCGCAGTCAACGCGGCCAGGGACCTGACGGCCTGCTCGGCCTTGAGTTCCTGGGTGAAACCGATGACGGCATTGATGATCACGACGGCCAGGATGACCCACATGTCGATGAACTCGCGGATCAGGGCGGTAAAGGCGGCGGCGATCAGCAGGATGTAGATGAGGGGATCGGTGAACTGGTGCAGGAGGGTCTGGAGCGGCTTGAACCGCTCCTCGGCTTCCAGGGTGTTCGGGCCGGCCGTGCGCAGGCGCGCGGCCGCCTCTTGCTCTGAAAGGCCTTCGGGGCCGGAATTGAGCTTGTTGAAGACTTCCTCCCGGTCCAAACGGTGATACAATCGAACTTCCCCCTTGCCGCCGTGGTTCCTTTTCTAGCGTACCTGGGCGGTTCTAAAATATGCGCCGCCAAAAAACCGGTTCTCACGCCCGGCCGGAGCCAATAGCTTTTCCATGACCGTCATTTACAACCAGCACCAGGGAGGACCGGCACCGGCAGCGGCCGATCGGTCGCGCGGCGCTCGTGAGTCTTGCGGCCGGGCGGATTCGGATATACACTAGTTAAGGAAATGGGGGCGGTCGGCATCACACCCGAAAACGAAGCGGTCGTGTCCCTGCAACAAGTGAGCGTCTCGATCCGGGGGGTACGTGTCCTGGACGGCATCGACCTGGACGTGGCCCAGCGCGCGTTTGTGGCGGTCATCGGCCCCAACGGCGCCGGCAAAACCACCCTGGTGCGGGCGATTCTGGGTTTGGTGCGGCCGGACTCCGGCCGGGTGCTCTTGTTCGGCAAACCACCGAACGGACCGCAGAACCGGAAGCACCTGGTGGGCTACCTGCCCCAGCGGCAGCAGTTCGACCCGGGTTTCCCCGTTTCGGCCCACGACGTCGTGATGATGGGCCGGGTGGGCTGCATCGGTCTCTTCCGTTTTCCTTCCCGGACCGACAGGGAAGCGGCCACCGAAACCCTGCGGCGGATCGGCTTTCAGGACCGCCTGATCGGAAAGCCCATCGGCGAGCTGTCCGGGGGCCAGCAGCAGTTGGCCTTTCTGGGCCGGGCCTTGTGCAGCCACACCCGGCTCTTGATCCTCGATGAACCGACCAACGGCCTGGACCTGGTGGCCCAGCGCACATTCTACCGGGTGGTGCGGGAGTTGCAGCAAAACTACGGGCTGACCATCCTGGTCGTCTCCCACGACATCACCAGCGTGGCCGACTGCGCGGACGAGATGATCTGTTTGAAAGGTTTTGTGCACGCCCGGGGCACCGCCAGGGAAGTGCTGGCTAGTCCCGGGCTGGCTCAAGCCTACGGCGCCCAGCCTCTTGGGTTTCTGGCGCGGGGGGACTAAAGAGGCTAAACGCACCGAAAACGGGATCATATTGGTCATTGGGTTTCTGGCACGGGGGGGCTCTAGATGGACTTCCTGGCGTACGAGTTTATGCAGCGGGCGTTTCTGGCCGGGATTCTGGCCGGGCTGCTCTGTTCCTTCGTCTCCTTGTTTGTCGTCCTGCAGCGGATGTCTTTCGTGGGCGTGGGGGTTTCGCACTCGGCGCTCGGAGGGATCGCCGCCGGCGTGCTCCTGGGGGTGAACCCCGTGTTCTCGGCGGCCGCCTTCTGCACCGTGGTGGCCTGGGCCATCGGGCTGGTGAGCAAGAAAGGGCGGTTGCACGCGGACACCGTGATCGGGGTTTTTTTTTAGCGCCAGCATGGCTTTGGGCGTCGCCCTGATCAGCTTGACCCCGGGCTACCAACCGGAGCTTTTCGGCTTCCTGTTCGGCAACATCCTGGCGGTCACGTGGGCGGACATCGTCCTGCTTACCGCGAGCGGAACGGTGATCGCGTTGTTCTTGATCTTCTTCTTCAAGGAACTCCTGTTTGTGTGCTTCGACGAGGAGTCGGCGCGGGCCGCCGGCATTCCGGTCACCTTTCTCTACTATGCGCTCCTGACCGTCATCGCCGTAACTGTGGTGGTGAGCGTAAAGATTTTGGGGGTCGTGCTGGCCTCGGCTCTCTTGGTCATCCCGGCGGTCACCGGTTATGAACTCTCGCGGAACTTCAGGGGGATGCTGGCCATTTCCGTCGGCAGCGGGGTTTTCTCCGCCTTAGCCGGGCTCGTGCTTTCCTATGTTTTGAACCTGCCCTCGGGCGCCACCATCGTGCTGTGCGCCACCGCCCTCTTTTTCCTGGCCTTTGCGCTGTCTCCCAGGCGCGGGCGGATCCAGTACCTGCGGAACAAGCTCCGTCCCTCCGCCTGAGAGTCGAACCGCCAAGTGTCATAGCATAGCCGGATGTTTCACGCCTGCGGAATGCCGGGCGGCGGGGACCGCCGCTGGGCTCCGTGCTCCGTGTCGACAGCGGATTGCGGCTTGGCCCGGGCGGGCGGGCAAAACACGTGCGGCGGGAAGGGTGGGCGCTTAGTGCAGGCGGGCGGTGTTCTCCGCCCGTCCTTTGGGATAGCGGCCCCGCGGGGTGTAGGTGGTGTGCAAAAGCTCCTTGGCCTTTTCGCTTAAGGGGTGGCCCAGGTACTCGTCGTAGAGTTTGCGCACCGCCGGATTTTCGTGGGCCCGGCGCAACTCCCGCTTCAGGTCGATACTGTAAAGTGCCTCGGCGCGTTTGCGCCGGTACTCCTGGGCCGGTTCGCGCCGGCCGGCACCGGCTATCGGCTGCCCCCCGCCGCCGATGCAACCTCCCGGGCAGCCCATAATCTCAAGGAAGTGGTACTCGGCCCCGGCCTTGATCTGCTCCATCAGGCGCCGGGCGTTGCGGGTGCCGTGTGCCACCGCCAGTTTCAGGGTCCGGCCCCGCAGGTGCACCTCGGCCACGCGCACGCCGTTCAAACCGCGCACGGCGTGGAAGTCCGCCCGCGCCATTTCCTCACCTTCGGTCAGGGCGTAGGCGGTACGGACGGCCGCTTCCATCACCCCGCCCGTGGCGGCGAAAATCACCCCGGCCCCGGTGGCGATGCCGAGCGGCTGGTCAAACTCCTCATCTTCAAGGGTTTCCAGGTCGATGCCGGCCTGGCGGATCATCCGGGCCACCTCGCGCGTGGTGAGCACGAAGTCCACGTCGCGCCGCCCTTCCCGGGAGACCAGTTCGGGGCGGGCCGCCTCGAACTTCTTGGCCGTGCAGGGCATGACGGCCACGGTCACCAGGCGGGCGGGGTCAAGCCCTTCCTTCTCGGCGTAGTAACTCTTGACCAGGGCTCCCAGCATTTCCTGGGGCGACTTGCAGGTGGACAGGTTGTCCAGGAACTCCGGGTAGTAGTGCTCGCAGAACTTGACCCAGCCCGGGCTGCAGGAGGAGATCAGCGGCAAATCCCCCTTCCCTTCCAGCCGTTCCAGGAGTTCGTGGGCTTCCTCCACAATGGTCAGGTCGGCTGCGAACTCGGTGGAAAACACGGTGTCAAAACCGATGCGGCGCAGGGCCGCCACCATCTTGCCGGTGACCACCGTGCCCGCCGGCATTCCGAACTCCTCGCCCAGGGTCACCTGGATGGCGGGCGCCGTCTGCACCACCACCTGCCGGTCGGGATCGTCGATCGCCTTCCAGGCCTCGTGGATGTGCTCCCGCTCGGTGAGCGCCCCGGTCGGGCAACTCATCAGGCACTGCCCGCAACTGACGCAGGCCGCCCCGACGCTGTCGTCCCCGAAGGCCGGGCCGATTACCGTGTCGAACCCGCGCCCGGCCGCGCCGACCGCGTCCACGCCTTGGACCTTGCGGCAGACCTCGATACAACGGCGGCACTTGATGCACTTGTCGGGATCGCGGACCATAAACGGGTTTTCGGCAAGCAGTTGGCGGCGGCGGCGGCGGTTCGGCAACCGGAGGCGATTAAGGCCCACCCGGGCCGCCACCGCCCGCAGTTCGCACGTTTGGGCCCGGGGGCAGACGGGACACTCCGCGTGGTGCTCGGTCAGCAGGAGTTCCACCACCCGGCGGCGGGTCCGCCGCACCCGCGGCGTGTTGGTCCGGACCACCATTCCCTCGCGCACCGGCGTAACACACGCCGCCGGCAGGGTGCGCGCCCCCTCGACCTCCACCACGCACACCCGGCAGCACCCGGGCTCGCTCACGCCCTTCAGGTAGCAGAGGGTCGGGATATCAATGCCGTGCTCCCGGGCGGTGTCCACCAAGTTGGCGCCCTCCGGGGCCCTCACTTCCCGGTCGTCGATGGTCAGTTCCACCATGCGTTCGCCGGCCTGCGTCTTCTTGCCGGCCTCCCGCTTCAACCCGGCTTCCGTCGTGGTCTCCTGCCGCACCGCGCACCTCCGTCTTAACACTGGGCAATAGTGGCCATTTACTGCCCAGTGGATATTCTTTTGCGTGCAGCCCGGTTTAATACCGGCACACCAGCCGGCGAAAAAGCGAAAAGGTGTCAGACACCTTTTCGCGGACTCAAAGTCCTGTGTTACGCGGACCGGCTGCCGAATTAAGTTCCTAGCGTGACAACTTTTTTGTAGCAATCGTCTTTTGGCAATGAATATTCGGCTTTTATAATGGGTGACAGGAAGACAAGGCAGACAGACGCATACGGGCGCGATTCAATGTGCATCGCGCTTTACTCTTTCCGGGCTTCGCCGAGCGGGCAGCCCCGGCACGGGCCGTGTTCGCCGGTTTCCGCAAACTGAATAAAGCGGTCCAGAAAGCGGACTTTCTCATCCCCACGGGAGCGGACGAATTCCACCATCTTCAGCAGCCGCTCGCGGGCCTCCGGGGACAGGTGGTGCTCCACCCGGCAGGCATCCTGCTCGGCCACCACCGGATCGAGCCCCAGAATCTCGCTGAAGAAAACGAACAGCATCTGGTGCCGGGCATATACCTCCGCGGCCACTGCCTGACCTTTCTCGGTCAGCTCGATGTGTCCGTATTTCTCCTGTTCAGCCAGGCCCTTTTCCGACAACGTCCGGACGGCGGCGACCACGGAAGGCATGGTCACCCCCAAGGCGTGGGCCACGTCTTTCACCCGGACCACTTTCTGCCCCAGCCCGATCACGTACAGGGCCTCCAGATAGTCTTCCACCGATTGGGAGTAACCGGTCATAGTGTGGCGCCTCCCGGCCGCTTTTAGATAAGTATAACCCAATGCTCCCCCATCGTAAATTAGTCCGCTTTTTCAGTTGGAAGTTCAGGCATGGTCTTTGTCCATCGGTAAACGGCCGCTGATCCGTACCCGGCCTGTCAAGCCCAGATCATCCAGTATTTGTTTCAGATCGGCTTCAAAACTTCGGGAAATCGCACCTTCTACGGTGACGGAAAACTCGACGTCGATTTTTAGATTGGTACCGCTCCGCAACTTCGGCAGGATTCTTGTCCCCAAACGGTTCCAGATTTCCGGGGGCAGGTCTCCGGCGATCCGAAGCGTCCTGGTGGCAGCCCCCGGAACGGGCTCCGGCCCCGG
>DBEH01000004.1:33865-38150 GCA_002294005.1 Firmicutes bacterium UBA911
AACCATCCCCTCAGGCTCCGGTGCGCTCTTTAAAGTCTCGGCTTTGGACTTTAGCAACAAGAACACGCCCGGTTCAAAGGCAACTTCCTCCAAAGCAACAAACTCCTTGAACCACAACCGCTCGTAGTCGCCCTCCGGCTTTTGCCCGGAAGTCAGGCCGAAATCACCCCGCTCTACGAATTCGACGATCTTGCCGCGCAAAACGGCATCCGGGTCCAGCAGCCTGGTCAGCGAACCGTTTAAAAAGCTTTGGCGCAGGCCGGCCAGCGGCCATGCCCCGGCTTGTTTGAGAGCCGGCGGCCAGTTCCGCTCGAGGTAGCCCGCGCCTACGGACTCGTTCAGCAAGGCCCGCGACTTACACGCGGCAATCACGCGGCCGCTTAGCGTCTCGCCGCCGCTGGAATGGCCCGCGCCAAGATCGATAACCTGCAAGCCGTCAGGTTCCTGATTATCCGCGAGTACCGCAAAACGGTAGCCGGCCCAGACCTCATTCTTGGCTGCCTCCGCCGCCTCAGCCGCCTTGGCCTGGATTTCCGCCCGGTCAGCACGGTCAAATTCGCCGCCCAGTGTGCCTTCAGCAATCTCCCGCGCCACCCGCTTCCAGGCCAGCCACATCTCCACGCTGTTCTGCAGATCACGGCCCGGTTTTTTCAAGCACCATACTAATGCCCCCGGGTACAACCGTGGCGACTGGCCCCGAAACTTCGTCCATTGCCCTATTTGCTGCCGAAGCGCAGCTTCACCTGTCCATTCTTGCTCCGGATCTATTAGAACCAATGTCAGCTTCGGGGTGTCCTGTACAGCGCTTCCGTCCTCCGGGAATACCACCAGAGGCACACTCGCGCCGTGTCTGAACGCCTCCTCAACCAGTCTGCGCATGGCCGGTTTGATTTCGGATTCCTCATCCAGGGAAGCTCTCCGGTCATTAACCACCTTTTTTACCGTCGGCTGGTGGCTGATCTTAAAACCGGCCGACCCCACCCGCCGGATGAAATAAGACTTATCCTCCAGCGCGAAGGCCGCGTTGTCCACCGATGTTGTATCTACATCGGGTTCCCCGAGCGCGAACCGTAACTCGGGCAGGTGCGCCACCTTATCCACCTGGCCGCCGGAAGATTCAAACATGATCGCGGTTCCTACACGGCGGTGAATGTTCCGCAAGGGCCCCTTAGTGTCCGCATCAAGGGCCCGCGCATGGGAATGGGTCCCGGAGATATCGGCGTCAAGCGCGGCGATAAGGCGGGATTCCCCCAATTGCCCCAGTGCCACACCCCGGAAACCCGGCGCTTCCAGCGGAGCCGAGCCCAGCGTGATGAGCGGTTCCCGCCGGGCCTCGGTGTAGTCCGTTTGATACGCCCAGGAAATCCATTGCGCCAGCATGGCCAAGGTTCCCCGCGTCTGCTGGTACTGCGAGAGCGCCTGCCACTTACGCTGGAACACCGACAAGGTGGACGGATGGAAAGGATAACAAATCTCAAAACGGTTGCAGAGATATTCCCGGGCTTTCGCCTCGGTGGCGCCGGTATCCACAGCCGTCCATTCCGGCGGAAGTTGCGCCCGCCGCTCAAAACACCAATCCGCGTAGGTTTTGGCCACCTTTTTCCGCACCCGCTCGCTGCCGATATCTTCAAAAAGGCGCCGCCGCACCACTTCGCTGATCTCGGTCTCATCGTTGGCGATGAGGTCCTTGGCCACCCGGCGCACCACCCTGGTAATTTTCTCCTGCCACTTGAAATCCCAGTCGGTCATCTCCACCTGACTGCGCGGCAGACTGATGACCGCCGCGCCGTGCGTCGTCCCCGTCGTGGCCACAGTCAGATTCTGGATAAAAGCGTGAAACTGCTCGGCCATCCCCCGGTGACGGTTCAGAAAGTTCAACACTTCGTCAAAGAGGAGCAGCACCGGCCCTTCCGCGGCCTGGAACACGCGCCCAATGGCTTCAGTCCCCGGGGGCGTGGTCTCGGCCGCCTTGCCTAAGGCCGCGACGCCTTTTTCGCCGGCCAGTTGCCGGGCAATGTCAATCCATGGTGTTTCCCGTCCCTCTTTGGGGTCCCAAGCGTTACCGACAAAGACGGCAACGCGGGCCAGTGGCACTGTGCCAAGGCCGGCCTCTTTGAGTAAGCCACTTGCCCCGGGATACCCCGACGCCCCCGCGCCGCCCGTGGCCAGATGATAAAGAGCGGTAAGCGTGTGCGTCTTGCCACCGCCGAATTGGGTGATTAGCGTCATTACCGGAGCAGTGTTCCCCGTCTCGCCGGAGAGCCGCCGCAACACCATCCCCGCATGTTCGCGCAGCGCCCGCGTGAAGCAGGTCCGGGCGAAGAACTGCTGCGGATCCCGGTAGTCCTCCGGGGCGGTTTTCGCAATGACCTGCTCCAGGTGGATGGCGAACTCGTCCGGGTTGAACGAGCGCCCAGCACGCACCTCCTTGCGCGGCGTGGCAATTTTGTACCAGGGTTCCATATGCTTCGCCTCCTTGAAATACGCTACCTCGGCACCGCCAGGAGCATGGCGTCCAGTAGTCGTTTTTCTTCACTTTTCTTGGGGTACAGGGCCGTCAAGGCATTCGCCAGACGCAGGAAATCCGGGCCGCGCTCCTGCTCAGACTTAATGAGGGCGCGGAGGGCGTTTGCCTGGCCACCCGCCTGTAGTAGCATCGCGGCGTGGATCCGGTCAAGGGTGGTGGCCGCCAGCTCAGTCTGAAACTCGACTCCTTTGGCATCTACAGCTATCTTCCGGCCACGTCCACGAACCTTCGGCGCACTCTGCGCCTCCAATTCGGGGAAAAGCGTCATCTGGAGACTCTCCCGCGAATCCGACTCGAACCAATCGGTCGCGGCAGCGGCACCATCCTTGCCAAAAAGCTGCTTGGCTCGTTCGGAGACAGACAGCAGTCGCACTACGCCCTTCTTGGTCTCGATGATCCGGCCTTCCCATCTGGGGAGTTCGATCCCCAGCGGTTGGGCGAAACGGCGCACCACATCGAAGACGAGCGTGAAGCCTCGTAGCGCCGGCATCTTGCCGGCGTTTTCGTCCTCGTCTCCCTCTTCTGCTTCCTCCGCTTCCCCGATCGCAGCAGCGGCATCAGCTGCTTGCCGGCTGGAAGCCAGCGCTACGGAATCCGGCGCTGCACCGTTCGTGCTCTGGAGCGTCCAGAGAAAAAGCGCCGTCAGACGGGCGTCCTCCTCCAACGCGCCAGCGATGCCGTTGCGGGCCTTCGCTTCCTCCGTACCGAGGATGTTTTCGAGCGCGGTGCGGCCAACAACCTCCCACACCTTTTCCAAATACTCCGGCAACCCCACCTCGCGGCCATCGGCAGTCTCGACCTTGGCAAAGCGGCTGAAGATCTCCAGCGCCGGGCCGATACAGGCGAAAACCAAGTCCGCGCCGCGCACGCCCTCGGCTTGCAGCCGCTCCATCCAGTCGCCGACGCGTTTGGGCAGTTCCCGCAGCACCTCGCCCCAGTCACCAGTGGGGCCGGCATCCTGTCGGCCTGACAGGCTTGTAAGGCCGGCTTCCAGCCTGTCCTTGGCCTGTCCCACTCTGGGTCGGCAGACGAGGTGGACGCTAGTAGCAAGGGCGGCAGATTCCCGGGCGCGCAGGCGCGAAGCCATCTCGGTAGCGATAGGCCAGGATCCGGTAATCGTCCAGCCGCTGCGGATCATGGCGGAGAGGAGCGCCTCCCAGCCTTCGGTGGTCTTATGGGCGAAAACGACCGAACCGATGCCGTCATCCCGCAGCACGCGCCGGCCTTCGGCAAAGGCCCGGGCCATGACTTCCTCGAACCATTGACGGTCCTTGGGCCGGAGATCCAGGGTGTCGTTGTCCGTAGCGCCGGCATCTTGCCGGCTGGAAGCCGGCGCTACGGACTTCGTCTCATCCTGCACCGCCTCCCGTGCCTTAGGGGTGAGCAGATTGGCCTGATCGAACGGGTCGCGCAGCAGCTGATGCCCCGGCAGCGCACGCTTGAGCCACACGAAGAAAAAGTCTGATAGGTCGGCGTAGGGCACGGCGTCGTAGTAAGGCGGGTCGGTGAACCAGACCGTGGCCGCGGCGTCGGGCAGCGGGTGCTCGGTGGCGTCGACGGGCTGGACCTGGCCGGGNNCGCCGGCCTTCGGCAAAGGCCTTCCGCATACCTTCCTCAAAGAAAGCTTGACCCTTGTGCGCATACCGCCGCAGATCCCAATGCGCCATTTCACAAAGCTCACGCTCTTTTGGCGTGAGAGCGTTTTGCGCATCGAAGGGATCGCGCAACAGAGTGTGACCCGGCAGCGCACGCTTGAGC
>DBEH01000046.1:0-823 GCA_002294005.1 Firmicutes bacterium UBA911
TAGAACAGCCGGTACCGGAGTTCGACGTCTTTAACGCCGTGCCACGTCTCGGGCAGGGGCCGCAGCGACTTGGCCAGCAAGACGAAATCGGAAACAGCCACGGTCACTTCGCCGGTGCGCGTCTGGAAGACCGTGCCCCGGACGCCGATGAAGTCTCCGATGTCCAGGGTCTTGAAGAGCTCGTATTTTTCGGGGCCCAGTTCGTTCAGCCGGAAGTAGGCCTGTACCTTGCCGGACCCGTCCTGAAGATCCCCGAAGGCGGCTTTGCCGTGACCCCGCTTGGCCATCAGGCGCCCCGCCAGACTGAGTTCCCGCCCCTCAAGCCGGGCGTAGTCGTCCACGACCGCCGCCGCGAGGTGGGTACGTTCATAGCGTCCCCCGTAGGCCGGCACTCCCTGGGCCTGCAGTTGGTGAAGCTTCTCGCGCCGCACCCGCAACAGTTCGTGCAACTCCTGGTCGTGGCCGCTCATTGACCGTCCCCCTGAAAAGCGCCTGCTAAAAATCCGAACGCATAATGTCGATGATTTGGTATTTCAACGTTCCGGCCGGCACCAGGATTTCAACGATGTTGCCCACCCGCTGGCCGAGCATGGCCCGGCCCACCGGCGACTCATCGGAAATCTTGTTCGCCCGGGGATCGGACTCCATCGAGCCGACGATGGTGTACTGCAGCTCGTCTCCGCCGTTTAAGTCCTTCAAGCGCACCGTGGAACCGATGCCGACCTCTTCGGTGCCCACGTCCTCGGCGTCGATGACCTTGGCGATACGCAGGGCTTTTTCCAACGTGATGATCCGGCCTTCGATAAAAGCCTGTTCGTTCTTG
>DBEH01000046.1:1150-2243 GCA_002294005.1 Firmicutes bacterium UBA911
AAAAGCCTGTTCGTTCTTGGCGTCCTCGTACTCCGAGCTGTCGGTGATGTCGCCGAACTCAATGGCCTGTTTGATCCGCTCGGCCACTTCCCGGCGCTTCACCATTTTGAGGTGCTCCAGTTCACCCTCCAGTTTGCGCAAGCCCGCGACCGTCAGAATCATGTCTTTCTTTTCTACCGACACGTTCCTCTACTCCTTAAAATTGGCCTTAGATCCACACAACGCTGTCACGGGGGTAGGGACCCAAGTGTGCTAACAACCATTTATATATCTCCCCGGAACCCTTTATTCAACCGGACAAAGTTTGAGGCACTGCAAGATTCAGGCCAGCAGTGCCTTTGAGCCTCGTCAAGACTTTGGTCAATTATAATGAGCGCGTTCTCCCTTGTCAAGCCGTCTTTGGGCATTGTCCGCAATCCGGGCGATTTCATCCTTGGAGATGGCCCGCTCAAAGCTGCGAAACCCGGCCGTTCTAAAGCCATGCTTTTCGGCCAGGGCGGCGATTTCCTCCACCTGTCTTACGGTAAGCTCGCGGCCCAGGGTGAAACTTTCAAAACGCCTCTCCAGCGCCAGGATCATCGTTTCGGCCATGCAGGCGTAGGCCGTCCGGGGCGGAAAACCGAAATCAAGGTTAAAGTCCACCGGTCCCGGTATTTCGACCACGCCGCCCTCGATCACCAGCACGTCGTCCCGCAACTCAACCACGCGCCGGGAAACATCCCGCGGGCGGGCGACGTCGCAGACCACCGCGCCGGGTTTTAAGTGCTCGGGCTCGATGATCGCGTCCACCGCGCTGGTGACGGTGATGACGACGTCGGCGCGCCGGAGCGCCCCCGCCAGGTCGGGCGTGATCCGGGCCGCCAACCCGCAGTCGCTCATGATCGAATCGGCCACCAGCTCCAGCTTCTGCCGGTTGCGGCCCACCAGGGTCATGCGCTTCGCCTCCCGGGCCAGGATCCGGGCACACACGGAACCAATGGCCCCCGCGGCCCCGACGACCGCGACCTCGGCCTCGGCCAGGTTGTGGCCCATCAGCCGCGCCGCCTCCCGGGTGCCCTGAATGGCGGTGGCGACGGTGTAGCTGTTGCCGGTG
>DBEH01000046.1:2662-2821 GCA_002294005.1 Firmicutes bacterium UBA911
CGGCCCCCAGTTTCTCGGCCTTTTTCCCGGCCTGGATCACCTTCTGCAGCACGAAGCCGGGATCAAGGCTCATTATCTGGCTTGTGGTCAGCGGGCAGGCGACGAACCAGCCGGCAACCTCGTTGTGCCCCGAGCGGACCCCCGTAATCTCGGCGGTTT
>DBEH01000039.1 GCA_002294005.1 Firmicutes bacterium UBA911
CACCGCCCCCATGATCGGGGTCAAGAAGCCTGCGCCGGACAAAGCCAACGCCAGGACGTTGAAGCCGACGGCAAAGACAACGTTAAGGTTGATGGTGTTCATTGTGGCCGCGGCCAGAGCCGGAGCGTCGTTGATCCCGTCACCGACATAGGCCACCGTGTGGCCCCGGCGCTGATATTCCTTGTAGCTGACCGAACCGGCAAAGACCGTGTCTCCCGCCGCTTTCTCCACGGGCAGGCTCTCCCCGGTAAGGGATGATTCGTTGATCATGCCCCAGGCCACGAAACCAACCAGCCCAGCGATAATTAAAATCGGTACCGGCTCAAAACACGCATAAACACGCATCAAACCGGCCAAATTCGCCCGTTTTAGCGATACTTCCAAGGCAAGAAGATGAGAGAGGACCGGGCGTTAGGCATATGCCCGATCCTCTCAGCCTGGATGGTTTGCTAGTCGGCCTGGGTTTCGGTTTTGACGTGGCCGACGTGGTTCATCAGGTCGTGAATATGGTTGTCCAGGTTTGCCAGGTGGTCCTTCAAGTCTTGCAGGTAGGTGCTGTTGCAGTCGCAGGCTTCCAGGTCCCTGGCGAGATGCTCGACATCGTCGTGCAGGTGACGCAAGTCGGCTTCAATGTGCAGGATATCGTCGATTAAGCGGCCCATTCCTTACATTCCTCCATCTAAATCTCATTCTCTTTGCAAGCGTTGGCGCCAAACAAGGCTCGTATGCAGACCTATTTCCATATCTTTTGTCCCTGAAAAAGGGGCCTGACCCCTTTTCGCGTCCTTTTTCGCGTTGATGGTATGCTTGGCCGACCACCCCCCTTCCCTTTTTCCCAAATTAACGGTTGCTGCTCCGTGCCCACGCGCGGGCTTTTTGCCTGGACTCTGTAACCAGCCGGCCTGGATATCCTTCACCGTCGCCGGAGGCCATTTCAAGACCTTGTATTATTACCATTCTCTGACAGTTGCCGGCAATATGCTGTCATTTTCTGCACCGTCCGGGCACTCAAAACATACCGCAACCGATAGGCGTCTCGTTTGGCGACCTCTTCTTCCAGGCCCAAAACACGGACTGGAAAGTTTTCGATCAGGTCGCCGCGCTGTTGAAGCTCCGCGCTTTGTTCATCCGTCTCCACAATCCTGTGGCAACGGCAGCCCGGACCGCCTGCAGTTGTCCCGGCCATTTTTTGCAGTTGCTGGTGCAGCTCCACACGCTTGTTGCAGCGGCAGCCCGGACCGCACTCAGATTTGTGAGGTCTTAATGAAGACCTGATGGATGTGCTGCTCTTAACCAATACGTTTCCTCCTTGCCAAGAAAGTTAAGCATAACTAATACCATTAGGCATCGCTAATTCTTTTATAATTATATGCTCGCCTTCTCGGGGTTGTCAATAGCTATTCTCACGCCCCCGGATATCCGTCCCGGAGATCCTATCCCGCTGCCATACCACCGTAACTGGCCAGGATCCCGCTGACCAACGCCGCGGCGATAAAGCCCACCATCCCGCCGAGCACCAATAGCAGAAGGGGTTCCATAAGACTGATCATTTTGTTTATACGCTCCTCCAGCAGCTTCGCGTAAATGCCGGCCACCATCGTCAGGGAGGCGTCTACTTGGCCCGTTTCTTCCCCCACTTTCACCATATTTCCGATCATCGGGGGAAAGTAATTTCCGGCTCGCAACAGCGGCTCGGAGAGGCTTTCCCCGTGCAGCACCCGGTCGATCATCCGGTCGATGACTCGTTTCACCGCCTTGTTGCCGATGGTTTCCCGGGTGGCTTTCAACGCCTCCAGCACGGACACCCCGCTGTTGATCAGCAAAGAAAAGGTTCTGGCAAAGTGGACCACAATGGCGTACTGAAAAATCGACCCTAACAACGGGAGGCGCGTCTTGTGCCGGTCGATAAAATACCGGCCGGCCGGCAAGTGGTAGACGCCGGCCATGACGACCGCCAGAGCGGCCAGGCCGATCCCCAGCTTGGTCAGGTTCGCCGAGAGGTTGTCGGCGATATACACCAGCACTTCGGTGGCCCAAGGCATCTCCCCGCCCATCATCGCCAGCAGGGGAGCGATACTGGGAATCACGTGGCTGACCATATAGTAGGCGACCCCTAAAGACACGAGCAGAACAATGGCCGGGTAGACGGAGCTGGTAATAATCCGTCCCAAAAGGGCCAGCTTTTCTTCCCAGTAGGCGGCGACCCGCTCCATGGTCGTATCCAGCAAGCCGGTGGCCTCCCCCGTCTTTAAGACGCTCGTCACCATTGGGGGAAATGTCTTGGGGAACCGCTCCATCGCGTCGGTCAAGGACTGCCCGGCCTCCACGTCGCGGCGGACGGAGGACAGGATGAACTTCAGCCGCCTGTTCCGGCACTGCGCTTCCAATACGGAAAGCGAATTGGTGATCGTCACGCCGGAGGCTATGAGAGCGGCCATTTGCCAGAGTAAAACGACGACGTCGGACTGTTTAACACGGCTGATTCTGATTAATAAACTCTTCAGGTCGATGGAAGACGCAGGCGCAGGCTCCGCCGCCGCCGGCAGCTCCCGTTCCTTCAGGCTGGTGATGGCCAGGCCCTGCCTGCGCAAGGCGGCCGCGGCCTCCGAAAGGCTGGCGGCCGCAAGTGTTCCCCTGGCCGTTTTTCCGTCCCCGCCGACAACCTGGTAGCTGTACTGAGGCATATCATCTGCACCTGCCTTTTGCCGCAATCTTAAAAAGTCTCGTCACCTCGTGCCTTCGCTGCCACTATCTCTTGGCCCGGCGCGAATAGATCGCACCCGCAACAATGAGCAGCATCATGCCGATCGCAAACACCCCGCGGCTCATTAAGATTTCGGAAACCTACCATTCCTTAACGGCCTTTAGGATGTCGGATACCGTCGACGTTCCCCGACGCAGCTTGATGAGGCCGTCCTCGCGCAGGGTGCGCATTTTATCTTTGGCGTTTTCCCTGATAGCCACCGTTTCGCCTCCGGCGGCGATCAGCTTTTGCAGTTCCCGATCAAGCACCAGCAGTTCAAAGATCCCCGTTCTGCCCCGGTATCCCGTTCCCTGGCAAAAGGCACAGCCTTGGCCGGCATGGAACTCCTCGCCGGACCCGGCCGCCAATCCCAGCGCCGCCAGCTCATCGCCGGTGGCAGTGTGTTTTTGCCGGCATCTGGGGCAAATGATGCGTACCAGCCGCTGGGCCAGCACGGCTCGCAGGGCGGAGTTCACCAGGTAGCGCGCGCAGCCCATGTCCACCAGCCGCTCCACCGCACTGGCCGCGTCGTTGGTATGCAGGGTGGAGAGCACCATGTGGCCGGTAAGGGCCGCCTGCAGGGCCAGGTCGGCGGTCTCGCCGTCCCTGATTTCGCCCACCATGATGATATCGGGGTCCTGCCTCAAGATGGCCCGCAGGGCGCTTGAGAAAACCAGTTTCTTGGACGAATAATCCACCTGGGTTTGGGTGATCCCTTTCATCTGCAGCTCGACCGGATCCTCAACGGTGGTGATATTCACCCCGTCACGACGCAGGTGTTTGAGCGCGGCGTACAGAGTATTGGTTTTACCGCTGCCGGTGGGCCCGGTGACCAGGATCAGGCCGTGAGGCAGATCCAGCATGCGGCGAAAGGACTCCTGCTCCTCCGCTTCCATTCCCAGCTCCTCGAGGCCCAGGAGCCGGTCCTGCGAGGGCAAAAGCCGTAAAACCCCCTTTTCCCCTTTGACGCAGGGCAGGGTGGAAACCCGGATATTGATGGAATAATTGCCTTCTTCCGGCCTGAATACAAAACCTCCGTCCTGGGGACTGCGCCGATCGGCAATATTAATGTTACTCAGCACCTTAACCCTGGAAACGAGCAGCGGCGCCAGGGCGGCCGGGATCTCTTCCACGGACTTGAGCGTCCCGTCGACACGCAGGCGGATACGCAACCCGTCGTCCCCGGGCTCGAGGTGCATGTCGGAGGCACGCTGGGCAACCGCCTTGACAAGCAGGCGGTCCAAAAGCCTGATGGCATCATCCGGTTCTTCCCGGACGGCCGCCCCGGCATCCACCGCCGTCTCCCCGGTGTTTTCAGCATAAGCCTGTTGCCGGACCTCGGCCAGCGCAGAGAACCTCATGAGGACCGGATGCACCCTCTTGCCGGTCAGCCGGCGCAAGTTCTCCAGGACGGCGCCGGTTACCGGTTCACAGGAGGCGACGAAAAGTTCGTCTTCTTTTAAAGCCACGGGTACAATGCCGTGTCTTAGTGCCACCGGCCTGGGAACCATGGCCGCAACCTCGGGGGTAAGCCGGACTTCATCCGCCGGAAAGACCGGCAGGCCCCAGAACTCCCCCAGCAAAGGAGTCAATTGGTCTTCCTGCAAGTACCCCTGCTCGATAAGCACCTCGCCCAGCTTCTTCTTCGAACCGCGCTGGGCGGCAAGCGCGGCGGCCAGTTCAACCCGGCTCAATACGCCCCTGGCGACGAGAAACTCTCCCAGCTTTTGTCTTGGCATTGTCTCCAATCCCCATTCTATCTAATCCCGTTCCTGTCCCGTTATCTAAAAGCCCAGTCTTTCTTTTAAAACCGAAGGGTTGCGGGCGGCCTTCAACGCGGTGAACTTATCGATCACCCCCGCTTTAGCCTGTCTTTCCAGGGACTGCTCCATGGTCTGCATCCCCAGTTTGGTCCCGGTTTCCAGCGCCAGGTGGATGTGCTCCAGCTTACCCAGGCGGATCAGGTTGCTGATGGCCGACGTCACCATCATCACCTCGGCGGCCATAACCCGCCCCTGGCCGCCGGCGCGGGGCAATAACTGCTGCGAAATCACCGCCTTTAACGAAGCGGAAAGCTGCTGCCTGATCTGGCTCTGCTCCTCGGCGGAGAAAACGCTGATCATTCTGGTGATCGAAGAGACGGCGTCCCGGGAGTGCAGGGTGGAAAAGACCAGGTGCCCGGTCTCCGCCGCCATGATCGCCGCGCGGATGGTCTCCAGGTCGCGCATCTCGCCGACCAGGATCACGTCGGGGTCGGACCGCAGGGCGGTGCGCAGGGCATTAGCGAAGGAATCCACGTCCGCATGCAGTTCCCGCTGGTTGACAATGCTCCGCCGGTTGGAGTGGACGTACTCAATGGGGTCCTCGATGGTGATGATGTTGTGGCTGTACTTCTCGTTGATCCGGTCGATAATGGCCGCCAGCGTGGTTGTTTTACCGCTGCCGGTGGCCCCGGTGACCAGCACCAGCCCGTTGGGCAAGTCGGACAGGCCGTTAACGGACGGCGGCAAGCCGAGGTTCTCCAGTAGTGGAATGTCATCGGCCAGCCGGCGGATGACGCAGGTGACGGCGCCTTTTTGAAAGTAGGCGTTGACCCGGAACCGACCGATGCCGCCGAAACCGACGGCCAGGTCGACCGACAGCTTCCTTTCTAGAACTTCGGCCTGCCGGGGCGTCAGAACCTGGTACACCAGGCGTTTGACGTCCTCCGGTGTTAACGGACCGTAACAATCCCGGCATTGCAGACGGCCGGAAACCCGGAGCACCGGCGGCGTGTTCGCCGTCAGGTGCAGGTCGGAGGCGTCCAGATCTCTGGTCTCCTTGAGCAACTGCTCGATATGTAAGACCTCTTCCTTTTCGGACCCCGAAGTGGATGCCCCGCTCACCAAACCACCCCTTCCTTAGATGAGTAGACCCATCGTAATCTCGGGAATCTCGGAAGCGGCCGCTTTATCGCCGTCTCCACCGGCATCCTTGCCGTACTCAATCCGGGCGTCTTTGATCAACACCAGGTACTCCGCCTTTCGTTTCCCCTCGAGAAAACGGATCAACTGGAAGAAATCTCCCTCACAAACCAGGTGGTATTCCCGCCAAGCGAATTCACCGGCCCCTTCCATCACCATCGCCCCGGTTTCTTCCTCCCGGCCGCCGGACTCGGTCGACGCGGCCGCCGTTTCTTTCGGCGCGGGCTTGGATTCCAGCTTGACGACCTCCATCCCGCTATTTATGGCCAGGCGTTTGATTTCGGCAAGGGCCGCAGTGACCTCTCTTTCCGACCGTGCTTTTCTGAAAACCGCTTGACCACGCGAACGTTCCTCCAACTGGACCACCTCTTGCCGGCCCCGGCCGATTCTCGCTTGCAGGGTTCTGGACCCGGCGGCCAGATCCTGGCCGATGACCTCTTCACGCAAAGAGACCAATTCCGCACTCACTCTCTCGTACTCATTCATCACCGGATCGTAAATGCTGTTCAGGTAGAAATAAAAACCCGCGATCACCGCCGCGATCAGGACCAGTATCTTCTGCGGTTTGGTCAACTGCCGTTTCACTTCCCCGGTCCCCCCAACTGACGATGGTTACGGCACACGCAACTCCGCGCTGCGGTCCAGCGAGACCTTGAGCCTGAACTTATAAACGGAACTCTTTACTTCCCGGGTAACCTCTTCCGGCTCTCCCAGCGGATTGATTACCGTCTCAACGACTCTTTCGGTTTTTTCCTCCCGGCCGATACTCTCGATGGTGGCGTGCCGACACCAGTTCTCTTCCTGCAAAGCCAGGGCCAGAAGGGTGCCGCCGGCCGGGCTTGGGGCCTCTCCCTCCAGTAAAACCTGACCTCCGGGAAGATACTGAACATGCGCGACGGAAAACTCCCCGGGCCGGCCGGTGTACACCACCACAGTAAGCAATGACAGGAGGAGTTTTTCCGCATCCAGGGCGCGCCCCTCAATAAACTCCGCCTTTTGTCGCAGCCGCGATACTTGCTCCTCTATTTCCGCGGCTTGACCTTGCAGCCGCGCATACTCTTCCTTTTGTGCGGTCAGGGCCTCGACCTCCGCGCTGTGGCGGTCGAGCTGGTTTATCAGGTAAAAGTAGTGTCCGAGAAAGAGCGCCACGATGACCAGCACGGCCACGATAGGCAGGATTTGCACCCGCCGGCGGATCAACAGGCCGAGAGGCATGCCGTCATCGACGCCGACGCTTTTCCAGCCGCCAAAAACGCGGAGTTGGCGCAGTCCGGCGCCGGTAACCGAGGCATATTCGGGCGAGACCGCACCGCCCGCCTGCGGCTCCAGGGCGGCGGCATTTAAACCCAGCACCTCCCGGAAAAAGCCCACCACACCGTCACCAGACCCGCCGGGACCGGTAAGCACAAATTCACGGCCGGCAATCCGCCAGGCCTCAAGGGCCTCCTTAAGTAACGGCTTTAGCTCGGGAGCAGGCGGGCCGCCCAGGTGGGCACGGACGGCCGCCAGGCCTGCCGGCACGGTTCGAATGGAGGTGATGCGGCCGCCTTCAATCAAAGCGGTCCGCATCACCTGCCGCCCCACGTCGATAACCACCTGGTCTTCTCCCTTGCCGGCCCGCATGGCCGCCACGGGGAAGCAGACCTCCGGAGGGTATGCTTTCCGGAGCTTGAGCCCGCTCGCAGCGAACGCCTCTTTTAGGCTCCGGTAATCCTCCCGGGCCAGTGCGGATACCCAGATCCCCACCTGCCCCTCCCCGGTATCCGGCCCCGGTTCATAACCCACCAGGCTCTCCGCGGCCGGAACGGCCATGTACGGCTCGGCCTCCCAGCGCAGTGCTTCTTTCAACTGGTGCGGCTTCATCCGGCGCATCTTTTTTTTGTCCATGGCAATTTCGATCACGGCCGCCAACGGGCTGACCACCACCGCGTGCCTGGGGCATCTGGCGATCCGGGAGACGAGCACGGAAAGCTCCGCGGCCGTGACCAACTCGCTTTCTTCCGTGCGCTCGATCGTCAGGCATTCGCCGACCGTAAAACCCCGGCCGCTGCGCCCGACCACGGCGGCCCGCAGGCTCAGACCGTCAATCTCCACGGCCAAAACGGAGAGCAAAACTACCCACTCCTTCTACTCGCAGCCCAAGTCCGGCCGCCACGTCATCTAAGACTCCGAGCCCACTACGGCGAGGCCGCTACGATCACCAGTTTTTCCGCCACTTTGTGCCGGAATCTTATTTGTCCGGGCTTGGCCTTAAGACTATGGGGTCTCTACGACCACCACCAGTTTTTCCGCCACCGGCGCCTGGGTACCGCCCACGCCGATAAAAATCTCGACGGCGGCCGGGCTTTTTAATGTCCCTCCACCCACAGCTACTTTAAGCAGCCGCGGACCGGCGGCAAAGGAAACAGCACCACCAGGCAGCGGCAGGCTAAACGGCACTGTTGCGCCGGCATAAACACTTTCTGTGACTGTAAGCGCCGGCTTGTCGGGTTGGTGGTGGACGCTTAAGGTCACGTCAGCCGTCCCCGCCGTCCCCGTATTACGGATGGAGCCGCTGATCGTCATCGGCGTCGTCTGCCCGTCGGCGGCAGCGATCGTTAACCACAGATTATCGCCGCCTGTGTCAAGCCGCTTATCCCGGCCGGCGCTGGTGATGGTCAGGGTTTCCGAAGGGTTCCTTTGAAGCTCAAAGCGCAGCGGCATACCCCAGACGTCCCTCAACACCTCGTCCGCCCCTGTTCCCCAAGGCTTTTGCAAATAAGGACCGCGCCAGCGAAACCCCCTGGGGTCGGTGGCGGGTGGATCATGATCGCTGTAACCTTCACCGGCGCCGCCCCAAACCCACAGGCCCCGGGACTGAGGGGCCGCGGTGCCCGGGGGAGGCGGCGTTACCCACCCCGGTGGGTTTGCGGCACTGTCCCACCCCCAAAGCGCGGGCCACCGGCCCAGGTCACCGATGTAGCCCCCGACGATGCGCCGACCCGAGGGATCGAAGGCGTCCGGCGGCCCCAGCAGGGCGGTGCGGATGTGGGCCAGGATTTGGCGGGTTTGTTCTTCCTGCAGACCCAGATTGGCCCTGTACCACTCCTCGGGGGTAATTTCCAGCATAATATTGTCAATGTTCCCGGGCGCGGTTTTATCATAGACGGCGTCCGCGCCTCTGACCAGCGGCCCCGCCGGAGTTTTTGCCAGCGGCAGCCGGACCTTGCCGTCCGGACCGGCGCTGACCACCAGCAGGTAGATGCTGTCGGGATCGCCGGGATCACCCTGCTCCTTGATAAAAAACAGCGCCCGGCCCCAGGCGTCGGCCAGGACTCCTTCGGTCTGCCGCAAAGGGCTGGCCTCCCTGTCCCGGCTGGCGAAAACGGGCTTGGGGTAGCCCAGATAAGGCCCCTTCCAGTTCGCCCAGGCGGTCGCGCCGCCGTCCGGCGTGAATTCTTCCCACAGCCCAAGCGGCTGGCCGATGAAAGGAGGATCGGCGGCAAGGTCGCCGCCGTGATACACTTCCTCATAGACGCCGCCGCTCGCCGTCACTTTCCAGCGGCCGTCGGTTTGGTGCCAGTTGAACGTATACAACTTGGGCAAGACCTCCCTGTCCCCGGCATAGCCCCGGATCACTCTTAGGCCCCGTGCGTCGTAGGTGTGCGGCGGACCGATGACGGCGACACGGATGTTCTCCAGCCGCTCGCGGGTCATTTTGGTACGCTGCGCTTTGTCCAGATGGCCGATAAAGGGCATGACCATGGCCGCCAAAAAGCCCAAAATGGCAATAATGACGACAATTTCCAACAGGGTGAAGCCATCCGTCCGCCAATTCCGCCGGCCCATTCTTACTTCCCCTCCGCAGCGGCGGCGGCCGAAGCACCACCGCGTGCCGCCGCCTCTCCCGGCAATGTTGCCGCCTCCCGGACCGGCTCCGCCCCGGCGGCGCCAGCCAGGGCCAGCCCCAGCACAATCCAGAACAGGGGCATCACGATGATATTCTCAAAGTGAAACAATCCCTGGACAAGGTAGACGACAATCATGGCCGAAAACACGTGCTGCGCCCCAAGCCGCGACCACGTTTCACGCAAAACGAAGCCGACAAACGCGAGGAAAGCGAGCAGCGCAAACACGCCCATGGTCACGGCCGTTTCGAGATAAAGACTGGGGGTTTTCGGCAGCAAAGCGGTAAAGGGCAGTATGCCGACCACGTGCGCCAGGTGGTCGGGTCCCAGGCCGAAGGCCCAGCACTTGGACAACAAGTGCAGCGTGCTCTCCCAAACCACGACCTGCTCCCGCAAAGCCACCACCCCCACCTTGTCCGCCAGCCCCCCAAAGACCACCCCGGCGGCAAAAGCCAGGATCACGGACAAGAGCGTCGCGGCCGGCACCGGCCACGCCATCTTTTCTCCGCCGGTAAAAGCGTAACGGGCGACCACGGCCAGGCCGCAAAATGCCCCCAGCCAGGCGCCCCAGTTAAAGCTAACCAGCAGCCCGGCGAAAATGAGCGCCGCGGCGGCCAGCCAGACCGGGGAGCGGCGCCGCAGGTAAACGTACAGCGCGGCGGGCAGCACAAAAGCGGCATAGGCGCCGAGGTACTCGGGGTGGCCCAAGGTGCCGTAGGCGGTGAGACCCGCACGGAAGGACTCGTGGGGTACCGGATTGAACCCGCCGGCCTGCAGCACGGCCAGGCCGGAGACCACGGCGGCGGCGGCCACCAGCGGCGGCAGGAGGCTCTTGCCGCCCGCCGTCCGGGAGGCGAGGATAAACAGGAGGACACAAAAAAGATAAGTGCTTAACCCGGTGTAACGCATGGGCGCGCCCACCCAGGCGGTCAGGGGGTAGGCCGCCAGCGAAGCGGCGATGAACGCGAAAAAGAGAAACACCCCCAGGGGAATGAAGGCCGGGTGGCTAATCCGGGCCGCATCCCGCAACAGAACGAGCAGGGCCGCCAGGGCGATGACCGCCAGAATCGGATAACGCGGGGCGTAAAAATAATCCCACGGGTAGTCTGCCAGAAGGGGTAGCTGCCACTGACCGGGCATCACCACCAGGGGGTAGCCGACCACCATCAACACAAGGAGCAGGTATTTGGCATCGACCGGCGGCCGTTTGCCAAGCAGACCGAGCAAGGTTCGCATTTTGGCCGTCAAGACCCTACCTCCATAGCCGAGAGTATATTATCGCCAAATGGGTATGGCCGTGTCTCATTGGACTCCTTCACCCGCTCGATCCGGGCGAAAAGAACCTTCCGGGAGCGAAAACAGGGGGGGCACCGCCGCCCACACCCCTGTTTTTCGGCAACCCGGTCGGACTGCTATTAATTAATCGTCCAAGCCGGCGTGTCGTCGTCCATCAACTGGCAACCTTCCGGGCATACGGTGGTAAACTGCCAAACTTCTTCCCCCGCAAACGTAAGGGCTTTCGTTTGACCGTTGTCGTGCGTGGCATTGATGCTGGGCACCGGAAGAACACGAGCCATGGTGGCTTCCAACCTGGGCACGACGAGGCTGTAGTTGTTGTAAGCGAAGTGGTCGGCGCGCTGCATGCCGGCCGGGCAAAGGGCGGCGGACTGGATCAGCTTGCGCGCCACCAGTTCGCTGTCCGGACCGACTCCGAGCACGATGCGGTAGGCCAGATCCGGGTTGCCCCATGCGGTGTTCGCCGTAAGATCATGGCTCCAAGCCGTACCGTCGTATCCAGCGCCGATCATCAACACGTTGACACCCGCACCAACCGAGACTCCCTGCATGTAGGGGCTGGAAGCAGCGGCAAGCGGCGCTCCTGTGTTAATGCCGTCCACAGCGCCTTGGTTGGCGTTCAGGTTGAATACGCGGGAAATACCCAAGCCGCGAAGCTCCTCCGCCTCAGCCGCATTCAGCGCGTGGAGGCGCAGATGCACCATGGCCATCTTGTCCCTGGACAGGACTTCTTTGCCGTCCTCCCGGTCGTTGTTGTCAACGTACCAGCCGGCGGCGGCTCCTCTTGGGTCGGCAGGAACTCCTAAGTTGTTGTGGCTAACCAGGTTCGTGAGGTTATTCGGCAATTGACCGTGCTGCTCGGTATAGGCCCCCAGCACTTGGTTCAGCCGCTGCTGGTTGGTGTCGCAAACGGCCACCGACGCGCCGGCGCCCACCTGAGCCAGGCGGGGGGCGATCATAGCCACCAGGAAGCCCATAATGGCGATGACGATGATCAGCTCGATCAGGGTGAAACCGCCCTGGCCCTTGATCTTGGCCAATAAACCCTTGATTTTTTTCTTCACGAGATAGATCTCCCTTCTTGATTGTATTCAGTTTTTTTCTTCAAGAAGGGTTCACCCGCAGAACCGTCCTCCTTGACTGGTTGATTTATACCATTCCCGGCCACCCGGCCGCCAAAGCTTGAATTGTTGGACCTCAAGCTTGGCACCCCCGCCTTGCGGCGGGTCCGACCGGCTCCGGGTTCACTCCCGGGCCCCACGCCCGCCCGCCGGAGCTTGCCCGTTAGGCACGCTCCCTTTGCCTGCTCGCCAGGCAGGCCTGCCCCCGCTCACCTCCTTTCCGAGAGACTGGAGGGTTTCACTCGCAGAAACCGCCCCCGGAGTATTCAGGTATTCTCGATTTCCGGGCCCCACGCCCGGTGAAAACGGCAAACCGGATCACTACTATCGGCGGAAAAACGGGCTTTCACCGCCGCTCCCCCGCCTCTAGGCCATCTTGCACGTCGCCGCTGGCAGCGCTTTCCCCGGCCGACCGGCCCGGATAGTCCACCACATAGCGGTACTGTTTGCCGCAGTGGATGACCACTTCCTTCTGGCCCCGCTTCAGGATCCGCATCTCGACCCTCATCTCGCCGAACCCGTCGTGACGGAAAAGGGTCTCGTACAACTGCCGCATTTTGGCCAGAACCATTTCGTTAGTGTGCGCCACGAAACACCCCACCATATTGTGTTAGGTAGTTACCTGACTTAGATGACGAGAAATTAGAAGAGCTCAGTTGCGAATTTTCCGCTCGTGCCTTGTTGTGGTAGGCACCGCTAACAGTGTTAGCCATGCCTAACCATTGCTTAGAATGTAACACCGGCTTTCAGCAATGTCAAGTGGTTTTTTGGAAAACTTTTGTCGAATCCAGCGCCGCCTGAAAAGCGGTCCGATTAGCCGAATAATTATGTGGCGGCAAAGCCCCGCCCGGGCCGAAAAGCGAGGAGACGGACCGAGTTCAATATCACCAGCACGGACCCGATGTTGTGGGCCACCGCCCCCATGATCGGGGTTAAGAGCCCTGCTCCCGACAAAGCCAACGCCAGGACGTTGAAGCCGACGGCAAAGACAACGTTAAGGTTGATGGTGTTCATTGTGGCCCCGGCCAGGCGCAAAAGGTACGGCAGTCTGGTAAGGTCGTCGTTTAAGAGCGCGATGTCCGCCGCTTCGATGGCCACGTCCGTCCCCATCGCCCCCATGGCGATGCCGATATCGGCCGCGGCCAGAGCCGGAGCGTCGTTGATCCCGTCACCGACATAGGCCACCGTGTGGCCCCGGCGCTGGTATTCCTTGATCTGTTCCAGTTTATGCTCCGGAAGGAGCCCGGCCCGGTATTCCCCGATGCCGCCGGCCGCGGCCAGGTGCGCCGCCACCGCCTCGTCGTCCCCGGTCAGCATCGGCACTCTTTTGATGCCCGCCTCCCGGAGAGATTCGACCACGGCGGGGACTTCCGGACGCAGCACGTCCTGCAGGTAAATCACACCGACGGGCAGGCCGTCTTCTTTAACCACCAGCGCCTTTATTCCCCTCGGCGGCTTCAGCCCGGCAAGTCCTTCGGCCTCCGCTGCGGCTTCTCCGGGCCCGAAACCACCGACAAAGACCCGGCGGCCGCCGACCAGGGCCTCCACGCCGATTCCAGGGGCGCTTTTAAACCGCTCGGGTTCCTCCGGCGCCAATCCCCTTCGTCCGGCCGTATCCACAATCGCCCGGCCCAGGGGATGTTCGGAGTACTTCTCCACCGCAGCCGCCGCGGCCAGCACCCGGTTTTCCGAAGCGCCGCCAAGCGGGACTATCCTGGTTACTACGAGCTTCCCGGTCGTGAGGGTGCCGGTCTTGTCGAAGACCAGCGCGTCGACCTGGGCCGCCCGCTCCAGGAAAGCGCCGCCTTTGATGAGGATGCCGTTTTTGGAGGCGTTGCCCAGCGCCGCCACGACCGCTGTGGGCGCGGCCAGGATGAAGGCGCAGGGACAGCCGACGATCAGTACCGTAATCGCCCGGTGGAGGTCCCCGGTAAAGAGATACACGGCGACGCTCAAGCTAATGATGACCGGGGTGAAATATTTGGCGTAACGGTCAATGGCCCTGAGAATCGGCGCTTTCTGGCTTTCCGCCTCCTGCACCAGTTCGATCAGCTTCCCCAGAGTGGTGGCCGCGCCTGTTTTGAGGGTTTGGACCACGACCATGCCCGCGTAGCTGACCGAACCGGCAAAGACCATGTCTCCCGCCGCTTTCTCCACGGGCAGGCTCTCGCCGGTAAGGGATGATTCGTTGAGGGTGGCGTGGCCCTGCATGACCTTGCCGTCCACCGGCACCTTTTCCCCGGAACGAATCAGAACATTGTCGCCCGGCTGGATTTCCTCCACCGGGACCGAAACCTCGGCGCCGTCGCGCATGACCACGGCTTTTTCAGGGCTGAGCTGGACGAGGGCGTAGATGGCGGAACGGGACCTTTGCGCCGCATACTCTTCCAACAACGCGCCCAGAGTCATGATCAAAGCCACCACGGCAGCCTCCAAAATAGTCGCCGATGAACACCGCGGCGATGATGGCCAGGCTGACCAGCTCGTCCACGTTGAGTTCCTTGTTCAAAAGTCCCCGGACGGCACCGAGAATGATCGGCCCTCCCAGGACGGCCACGGCCGAAAGCAACGACAGGTCCGCCGGGATGGGGTAGCCGTTTCGGCCGAGCAAATAACCAGCCGCGATCAGCAAAGCCCCGGAGAGAACCCGGTAAAATTGGCGCATGCGCAATAATTCACGGTACTTACTGTCTTTATATCCGCCGGTCACCGGCGAAGAATGGCGTTTGCAACCGCAGCCTGCAGTATGCTTACTGTTTTTATACCTGCCGATCACCCTGCCGGCACACTCCTTTGCGAGTAAAGTTAAAAGGTTCCGGAATTGATCTTCTTGAGGACGGCCAGGAATTGCCTGATTTCGTCCTCGGAAAGGTCGGCGGCCATTTGTTCGGTTAGGCGGCGGTGGTATTGGTGGTGTTCCTGATAAGCATCCTCCCCCTTCTTGGTCAAGACGATCAGGTTGACCCGCCGGTCTTCCTTGATTGTTTCGCGCCGCGCGTAATCCTTTTTCTCCAGCCTGTCCACCGTCACGGTGGTGGTTCCGGTGGTCACCCCCAGCTTTTGCGCCAGGCTTTTCATATTCATTTTGCCGTGCTGGCCCAAAACCTCGATGGCGTGCGCCTCGGAAACCGTCAGGTCGCCGGCCCGGATCACCGAGCTTTCCCACGAGGCAAAACCGTTGAAAAAGAGCAACAACTCGTCCGTCAACTCTTCCAGAATTTGCTCGGTCGGCTCTATAGACAACCCCCCCTTCGTTGGATATTAATACTATTTGATAATCAAACAATAGCACAGGCGTTTTGGTTTGGCAATCAAAAAATTATGGCGTGCGAAAAAACCATCGCCTCCCATTGCCGATCCTTCAAAAATCCTTCATAATTTACTTAAAATAACACCGAAGTGGGTTGATGAGAGAACCAGAAGGAGGGTGTGACAGTTGGCCAAGTGTCGGCTTTGCGGTGGCGGAGTAACTGCCAAGAGGGTTAATGTTCAACGGAGTTGGGATAATAAGTTAGTCATAATCACAGATGTTCCGGCTCACAGTTGTGACCAGTGCGGTGAATGTTTCTTTGATGCGGATGTAGCTCTGGAAATGGACCGGATCAAAAAAGCAACTCGCGTTCCCGGCGAAAAAATGATCCGAGTGCCCGTGCGCCCGTATACTGCCGAGGCACGAGGTTAGAATGGTCCATTGAGTGGGAGGGGTGATGAGGAGTGGGAGAAGCCGGCCCGGTGCGGGCCGGCTTCTCCTGTGCTCAGCTTTTCGGTTTAAAGGTTTCACACTTGGTTTGATCGGAGTTCTTGGCGTTACTGAGCTGTGCGTCACGGGCCACCTGGATCATCGACGCGTCACACATGACGTTTCGGTTGTAGTGGCATTCGGTAACGCTGCACTTGATATCGGGCATAATGTCCCACCTCCTTCCGAAAGCCTTTAGTTATTCTGACCACGGAATTATGGAATTATTCGGGGCGGCGCGCCATACAAGAACTTGGGCGCGCAACAAGGCGTTTTTCACCACATGCCGGGAAGAACAGGGCAAGATTTCAGGTCCACTGTCCGGTGGCACAGATGTTCTATCAGCGGCCGATCGTGGCTGATCACCAGCACGCCGAGATTCCGTTCCCGCACCAGGCCAAGCACCACGTGCCAGATCTGGGCCTGGGTGACGGCATCGAGCATCGTGGTTATCTCGTCGGCGATCAGGTAGCGGGTCCGTGGTCCGAGGGCCCGCACCAGGCATTTAAGGCATACGCAGACTCGCGGCTACCTGAAACCAAAGGTCAGGCAATGGTCCGATAGTATTCCTGAAACTCCATGCGCAGCGGTTCTTCAAGAACCAGGCGCGCCAAGCGCGCGTCGAACTGGCGGCCGCAGCCCCGTACGATCTCTCCGGCGCACTGCTCCCAGGACAGCGCCTTCCGGTAAGGCCGGTCGGCAAGCATGGCGTCAATGGCGTCGCAAACGGCGATGATCCGGGAACCCGGCGGAATGGCCGTCCCCGCCAGGCCTGACGGGTAACCGCCGCCGTCCCACCGCTCATGGTGGTGCAGCACGATGCGCGATACCTCCGCCAGTACCGGAGAAGCACGCAAGATGGCGCTCCCGAGAACCGGATGCCTCTGTACGGTCTTCATCTCCGGCCCCGTCAACCGGCCGGTCTTGAAGAGGATGGCATCGGGGATGCCGATTTTTCCGATATCGTGCAGGTGGGCGGCGATGTGCACGGTTTCCAGGCCCTCCACGGCCAGCCCGGCGGCGGCGCCCAGCCGTACCGCCATATCGGCCACCCGCGACGAATGCCCGGCGGAGTAATGATCCCGGGTGTCCAGGGCCGCCACCAGGCATTCGATGGTGTCGTGATAGACGTCGTACAAGTCGGGCTTCCGCTCCCGCGGCCCGGCGGGGACGGTCGCGGATGCAGTCCCCATGCCGCACGTGCACCGCGACTCTTGAGCGACCGGTATCCGCAAAAGACCATCTCCCCCATTTCCGGAGTTTCTCCGCGACGTTTGCCGGACCTGACGTCCCCTTGCCAAGGCAAACCTGGCTGCACACCATCCGGTCCAGTCGTGCGACCATCCCCAAATACGGTTTTGGCGTGCTCTCCTCCGGGCGCATTGCTACACACCGTCAGATCCCGTCGTGCGACCCATCCCCTCAGGCTCCCTTGGCGCGTTGGGGACAGCTTCCGGCACCGCAGCACTCATCGCACAGTACCCGGTCCATCTCGCTTTTGATGTGGCACCAGGCACGACGCGCAAAGACGGTCCGGCAAGGTCCATTCCGGCAGGTTCCCTTGATCTTCCGGGCCAGCCCGTGGTTCACATAGTCCGTTAAGACAAGCACGACATCCACGTTTTGGGTGACCTTAAGCTCCAGGTCGCCCTTTTTTCGCCCGGAAACGTGCCGGATATCCTTGAATCCGAGACGGCGCAGGTTGTCCAAAATGTTGCCCAGCCTGTCTCCGCCGATGATCAGAATAGACATCTTTTAACCCCCCGCACTTAGTAAATGGTCCTAATAATGTTAGCGCAATCTAACTTTATACCCCAGTTTATCCGACCGGGCCGCGCTTGTCAATGAAAAACCCGCGGAAAAACGAAAGATTTTTAAGCGGATCCGCCCGACCAGAAAAAGGTCCGCGTAGATGTGATCCTCGCCCTGACGGCTACTGCGATGTAGCCTTCTGCACTGACCACAACATCGGCCTTCCCAAACGGTATTTCGGGGCTCAATCCCTTCAGCGTTAGCCGGCCCGTTACCTTGAGACAAGAAAAAGGGGGACAGTCCCCCTTGTTTGGACCAGTCCCCCTTTTTTGTTCTGATTTAAGACTGGTTCCGGTCGTCCGCGCAATGCTTTTCGGCGCCTGTGCGCCCGCCGCAGCCTGAGCCCGAGCCGCAGCCGCAACCGGACGACGAACCGTCTTTGGGGTTCATCTTGCCCCGAAACTGCAAGCCGATGAGCACAACCGCCGCAATGCCGATGCCGACGATAACCGCCGTTTCCACGCTACTCGCCTCCCGTCCTCAAACAAAAAGCCCGCGGCGCCGGCCCGGATCAACCGAGGCCAAAGAGCCGCCCGCCCTGGTAAACCAGAAAGGCCATTACCCAGCCGAGGGTCAGGCTGTATGCCACCGCGAAACCGGTCCAGCGCCACGAATTGGTCTCTCTTTTGATGGTGGCGATGGCGGCCACGCAGGGAATGTAAATGAGGGACATCACCATGAAGGCGTAGGCCGAGAGCGGCGTCCAGTAGGTCTGAATCGCCGCGGCCAGCCCCTCCTCCCCGATGCCGTAAACCACGCCGAACGTGCCAACCACGACCTCCTTGGCCAGCAGGCCGAAGATGAGGGCGGCCGCCGCTTCCCAGGTGCCGAATCCGAGCGGCGCAAAGACCGGCGCCACGAAGCCGCCGATGGCGCCCAGATAGCTCTCCCGGCCGGCGAACTCCACGCCGGCGGGCAGATTGGCCAAAACCCAGATAATGATGACGACCGAGAAGATGACCGTTCCCGCCCGCTTGATAAAGGCCCAGCCCCGTTCCCACATGTGGATGAGCACCCCTTTGAGGGTCGGCACCCGGTAGGGGGGCAGTTCCATCACGAAGGGCGACACCTCGCCCTTGAACAGGAAGCGCTTGAACAAAACACCCATCACAATCGCCAGGACGATCCCGAGAAGATACAGGGAGAAGATGACCAAACCCTGATAGGCGGCAAAAAAGACGCCCACAAAAAGCACGTAAACCGGCAGCCGGGCCGCGCAGGACATCAACGGGGTGATCAGGATGGTGATCATCCGGTCACGCCGGTTCTCCAGGGTGCGGCAGGCCATGATCGCCGGCACGTTGCAGCCGAAACCGACCAGCAGCGGAATGAAGGACTTGCCGTGCAGCCCCAGCCGGTGCATAAAGCGGTCCATTACGTAAGCCGCACGCGCCATATACCCGCTGTCCTCGAGCAGGGAAATGGCGAAGAAAATCAGGAAGATCGGCGGGATAAAGACCAGTACCGAGCCGACGCCCCCGATGATGCCGTCGACCACCAGGGAGGCGACCAGTTCGTTGGCAATAAGTGCTCCGGCGACCGCGCCCAGCCACCCGAAGAACGCCTCCACGTAACCGCTCAGCGGGCCGCCCAAAACAAAGGTGAATTGGAACACCGCAAACATGGACAAAAAGAAGATCGGGATACCGAGCAAGCGGTTGGTCACCACGCGGTCGATCCGGTCGGAGACGGACAGGCGGTCCTCGACGGTGCTCTTGCGGGTCACCGTTTCCCTGATCAGCCCCCCGATGAACCCGTAGCGCCGGTCCGCGAACAGGGATTCCGGGTCCAGCCCGGTTACGCGCTCAATGTGCGCGGCCACCTCGTCGCGCAGCTTAATGATCTCGCCGGCCCGCGGTGATTGCATCACCCGGCCGTAAATGCTCTCGTCGCCTTCCAGCAGCTTGACGGCCACCCAGCGGGCGGGCAGGTGCTTGATTGTCTCCACCCCGGCCAGGGCCGCCTCCAGCTTGGCAATGCCCGGCTCGGCCTCTTTGCCGTAGTCTATCGTGAAGGCGCGGCCCGGTTCTTTCCCGGCCGCGCCGACCGCCGCGGCGACCAGTTCGGAAGTGCCCTTGTTGCGCACGGCCACGGTGGGCACCACGGGCACGCCCAGGATTCCGGCCATGGCCTCCAGGTCAATCCTGATCTGCTTCTTTTCGGCCTCGTCGAACATGTTCAAGGCGATAACCACGTTGGCGCCCATCTCCATGAGCTGGGTGGTGAGGTACAGATTGCGCTCCAGATTGGAGGCGTCGACAATGTTGATCACCAGGTCCGGTTCCCCGGAGAGGATGTAGTTCCGGGCCACCGCTTCGTCTTCCGAAAAGGCCCCCAGGCTGTACGTGCCCGGCAGGTCGACCACCCGGACGACCACATCGTCCCGGATGTGCCGGCCTTCCTTTTTCTCGACCGTCACCCCCGGCCAGTTCCCCACGTGCTGCCGCGCCCCGGTCAGGTTGTTGAACATCGAGGTCTTGCCGGAATTCGGGTTGCCGGCCAGACCGACGGTAATCTCTTTCGGTGTTTTCGCCGCCGCTTGGCTAGACGCCACCATTTCGCCCCCCAAATGAATAAACTTCGGTCGCTCGCTATTTGACCGGCGACCGACCATCCAGTTCTCGACCATCCAGTTCTTCCACCATGATCTTCTGTGCGGCTCCCCGGCCCAATGCCACCCGGCCGTCACCAAGGGAAATGATCAACGGGCCGCAGGACTGGCTTTGCACCACCCTTACCACGCTGCCCCTGACGAACCCCAACTCGCCCAACCGCCGGCGGAGTTCCTTTCCGCCACTCACCTCCCGCACCACGGCCTCCCGGCCCGGCGCAAGAAACCCCAGAGGCAGTACCGAACTCAACACTTAATCCACCTCCACCGTCACCGCCTCGGCCTCCCGCCGACGCAGGGTCAGGCTGTAACCCTTCACCAGCACCTCGATCGGATCGCCCAGGGGGGCCATCCCTTTCAGCCTGATTTCGGTACCGGGCACCAGGCCCATTTCCAGAATACGCCGCTTGAGAAGGCCGGAACCGACCACACCGACAACCCTGCCGCTGTCCCCGGGCCGGAGCTTGTTGAGCGTTTTCGCCTCTTTCGCGTCCATCCCCGCCTCACCCCCTTAAACAGACCGGCAAAACCAATGATCTGTGGCAACGTTAATAATCTTAGATACATTTAATCAATAAACAGATTATCCCGCCAGGACCGGATTGTCAATAGGGATTTTCGCGGGTTTTACCGCGGGTAATGACCCCATTTTGGCCCCAAAACGATCCCAGAAAACAAGACGGCAAGAACTTCCAACCCTAGAAGCCTTGCCGTTCTTATCTTCTTTGGAGGCGGCGGGCGGAATTGAACCGCCGAATAACGGTTTTGCAGACCGTCGCCTTAGCCATTTGGCTACGCCGCCCCGGTGAAGTTCAGTTTACCACAACCGGCGCCAGGTTTCAAGGTGCACGGGCTGATCGTCCGTGTCAAGAGTTAGTA
>DBEH01000042.1 GCA_002294005.1 Firmicutes bacterium UBA911
CGAAGCCGAGGAATAGCGGCGGCCGACTGTTTGAGACCGCGAAGCGGGCGAGTTTCGGCGCCGCCTGAGGTGAGCGAGTTCATTCCTTGGCGCGGACACAGTGACCGGAGATAATGCCCCGGTGCAGCAAATCGGGCGAAATCTAAATTGCGCTGTAGGGTTATAGCTGTCGCGTATTGCAAGGAAAGGCATCTTCCAGGAAGGTGTTCCTGCCGATTTTTAAGAATGGGCCGCCGCGATGGGCGCCAAGCCCCAGAAGCCCGGCCGCCGAGCAGCCATAGCAACAACGACTGGAAAATGCGAAACCTTTTGTGCTCCTGATTCGTCTATAGACTACGGGGTGTCTTTATTCAGGGGAGTCACGCGCATATGCTAACCCAAACCCCATCACCATCAAGGAGGTTTAAATCTTACAATGCAAAGCCAAAAAACCGGTGCTCGGCGCCTCGTCCTTGCTTTAATGCTGATTGCCTTGCTGCTTGCCGGGTGCTCGACCTACCCCGGTCCGGACCCCGCGCCTACGCCCGAACCCGGCCCGCGGGACCCGGCCGACCCGTCGAAGCCGACCTACGAGCTGAACGGGGGCTTCGCCCGCCCCGCGTACGACACGCTCCCGGCCGAGATCCGGAACTGGGTCGACAACTCCCGGCAGATCATGCTCGGCCAGTCCAGGCTGTTCGGGAACTACCTGTACATTCTGGTTACCTACGGCGAAAAGCCCACCGGCGGTCACGAAGTGCGCATCACCGACGTCGTGGAAACCCCGGAGGCTCTGGTGGTGAAAGTCGACTTGGTCGACCCGCCCCCCGGGCAGCCGGTGACCCAAGCGCTGACCTACCCGTACGACCTGGTGGTGACCGCACCCACGGAGAAAGAAGTCCGGTTCGACGTTGCCGCCGAGTGGCCCGTGATACCCACCCTGCTGGGCATCGACCATCTGCCGCCGATCGCGGCCGGCCGCGGCGGCGTCCGGGTGTTTGCGCCGGCACCCGACAGCACGGTGCCCGATCCCTTCTGCTTCCGGGGCATCGCCAACACCTTTGAAGGCACCGTTAACTACCGGGTGGAGACCCGGGACGGAAAACCGCTGCTGGAGCACTTCACGACCGGGGCCATGGGCGACTGGGGCTATTTCCGGGAGATCGTGGAACTGCCAGAGCAAAAGGGGGACAGTCCCCTAGAAGAAAGGGGGACAGTCCCCCTTTTGCTGCGCGTCTTCACTTACAGCGCCGAAGACGGCTCCATGCAAGGAGAATTCGAGATCCCGCTCACCCTGCGCCGGTAGTTCACAGGACAAAAGCGGGCGGCAGTCCGGGCTTTCAGCCCAACTGCCGCTTCAGGATGAATACGCTCACCCGGCCTATCCTGTGGAGCCGGGAAGGCCAGACGGCAACACCACCGGGCAAAATCCGATGACCGGAGGTCAGACCCACCCGGCCTCCACCGGTTCGTGCCTTGGGAACCACCGCGCCCCGCTGGGTTTACAGCGGCTGGTCGCCTTGGCGCGTGAGGGTTTCGAAAAGCGCTCCCTCTCCGGAAAACGGCCGCTCGTTGGTGCCGACCCGGACTCCCTCCACCTCAAGGACCAGGTCGGTGATTTCCTCAAACTCAGTGCCCGTGTAAGTCAGTTGCTGAAGTATGCCGAGCACCCTGGCCGAGCCGCCGATCTGCTCCAGCGCCGCACTCAGGTCCAGGGTGGCGTACGGCGGGCTGACCTTCACACCGAGCAGTTTCACATCCTCCGGCAACTGGCTGACCAGCCGGCCGGCTTCCTCCGCGGAAGGCCCTTTCAGGAGTTCTTCCATTGCGGCCTGCAAGCGCGCCTCCAGGGTGTCCTCCTTCAATGTCACTTCCCGCACCACCGGTTCCAGGGTCATCCCGTCGCTGCTCAGGTAGAAGTACACGGTCACCTCCGCGGTCACCGGCGGCGGCACCGGCTTGCCCCCCCCACAGCCCGCTGCAAACACGAGCAATCCGATCAGCAGCAGCACCACTATGGGCCTCACTGTGGGCCTCACTGCTCTCCTCATTCCCCGAAAACCTCCTTAACAGACCCGGCTCCTTTAGGCCCGCCTTAACCGGGAATGCCAGCATAACAATTCGCCGTCTCTCATCGTTTCTCCTGCCCGACCGTTTGGTTCGACACTACGGTAAAACCGCGATATTAGTGGCCATCGCCCGTTCCCGGCCGTCCGAGGGACGGTTTAGAATCTCGTTTCCGTACACGAACACGCTGGACCCGCCGCCGTCCATATTGTAGGCGTCGATCACCCCGAACTTGATCAGCGTCACCTGCAGGTCCTCCAGGGTCACCCCGCTGCTCCAGTCGGCCTGCCGCCCGTCGACCACGATCATGATCAGATCGCCGTTGGCGTACTCGCCCAGAATGGTGCGCGGTTGCCGCTGGTTTCGCCACTTTTCCGGGATCGGCACCGGCCGGCGGTCCTTGATCAGGATCGGCACGAAGCTGACCCCCTGCCGGGCGCCGGTGCCCAGCAAGGCGGCGCGGTCGTTGAAGATGCCGCCCACCAGCCGCCCCCGGCCGTCAAACCCGGCAAAGAACAGGTCCTCGCGCGGTGGCTGGAAGTTCCCGATCAGCTTCCCGTCCACCATCGTGTTCCCGATGGGCAGGCTGTGCATCTGCCCGTTGGCCGGGGCCCGGTAGAAACCGCCCCCGTTCACCCCCAGGACCGCCCCGGTGCGCCGGACGGCGCCGCTCGTCGTCTCGCCCGGCCCCTCCCGGTACGTCACCCGCAGCACGCCCGGGTCGAACGGCTTCACCTTGGCGATGTAACCGCGGTACCCGATGCCTTTCAGTTCAAAGACCTTGACCTCCACCCGCGCCGAACGGTGCACCCGGACCGGCGGCCCCAGTTTGTCCAGTATGTGCTGCTCGTAAATATCGTCCGAAAGCCGTTTGTGCTCGCCGCTCTTGGCGGCCAGGGCCGCAAGCTGTTCCTGCTGCTCCTCGTAGCGCCGCTGCTGTTCCTCCAGGGACTCGTGGACGGTGCCGACCTCATACCGCAGCTGGTACACTTCGTCCGCCAGCCGCCCCACGGCCGGCTGCAGCCCGGCCGCCGGCAGGTCCAGGCCCTGCGCCGCCCGGCCGAAGAAAGAGACGGCAATCAGCACCCCAATCAGGGGTGCCGCGAGAAAGAAGAAAAACAGGTTAACGCGCCACATCGGGCGATTTCCTCAGGGTATCCAGGCTCTCCTGCAGTTGCCCGAGCTGGCGGTCCAGTTCGCTGATCCGCTGGTTTAAGGCCTCCCTGGTTTGATCGGAGCGCGCCAGCACCTGGTCGGTATCGGCCAGCGTCTCCTTGACCTCCGCGACCTCCAGTTGAATCGCGTCCAGCCGCTCGCTCAGGGCCTGCACGTGCAAGGCGTTGCTCTCTTGGACCATGCGGACCGAAGTGTCGATGTAGTCGGTGGCGTAGTAGTAGGCGCCGTACAAAAGTCCGCCCCAGACGGCCAGTGAACCGGCGATCATCCCGAATCGCCGCCAGAACGGGTTCGGCCTTCTCTTTGACCGGGAGGGCATGTCCGGCGGCAAATCACCGGTCGGCTTCGGAAATTCCAAAATCATCCCCGCCCTTCATGCTATACCTTACCTCACATGTTAATAGACGTCCAGACTCACGGATTGGTTGCAAATCGTACGGAAAAAGCACGGCGCAAAAACAGGCCGGTGCGGCGCGGGAGGAGCGATTTCACCGGAAGGTGGGGGCGTCCGCCGCGTAAAGACCAGTACGGGCCGGATCAGATTGGCTGCAACCATAAGGCACACGCATTCGCCAGGCGCCGTCCGGGGCCGGCAAGATTTTTGCCTGCGGGGGACGGGCTTATGGTAAACTAATCTAAGACAGTAAGGCGGAAGTCGGGGGGTGTGCTCCGCCCGTGAAAAAAGTCATCCAGACCCCGGTCGACTTCTACGACCGGATTGTCCCCGTCTACGACGTTGTCGCCCGCCATAACATCCGGCCCTACCGGCGCATTGTGAAGAACCTGGAGATCGCTCCCGAGAAGTCGGCCCTGGAGGTGGGTTGCGGCACCGGAAACCTCACCGTCGCCCTCGCCGTAGTGATGGCCCGGGTGCTGTCCATCGACTTCTCCGCCCGGATGCTGGAGCGGGCCGCCCGGAAGATGGCGAGGCGCGGTTTTAACAACGTAACCTTCCGCCAGATGAACGCCTTTGACCTCACCCCGGAGGACCACGGCACCTTCGACTACTGCTTCACCGCCTTCCTGCTGCACGTGTTCGCCCCCGCCGACCGGCTCCTGCTGCTCTCCAGGATCGCCCGGCTCGCCACCGAGCGGATAGTGGTCATCGACTACGCCCCCGGACGCTACCGGCTGCGCTACGCCTTTGTCGAGTGGCTGGAAAAAAGCCACTACAAGGAGTTTTTGCAGGCCGACCTCGCCGGGCAGGCCGAGACGGCCGGCTTCGAACTCGTCGACTACTTCGAGGACGGGGACTACGGGTGCTGGGAGTTCAGCCCGGCCGCTTCTGGAAAATAAGGATGAACTCGTGCACCTTGTTGACGCGGAATACGTGGGGATAGCCGAGGGGGCGCAGGTTGTTGTACTCGGGGCGCCGGTCCCAGATGATGATGTCGTCCAGGGTGAGCCCGGTGTCCCGGAGACGAGCGGCCAGGTCCATGTGCAGGGGGAAAAAGTTGTCTTTCTTCCGGATGTCCATCACCACCACCACGCAGTAGGCGCCCGGGACCATCGTCTGGCGCACCCGCGCGAAGACCGCCTGCAGGGCGTCCAGAAACGCGCCGTAGTCCTTGATCCGGCCCAGGTCGTCCGGGTCGCTCCCGTAGTTGCGGATAGTTTTGCCGTCGGCGGTGCGCCGCTGGTTCAAAATGTCCCAGTATGGCGGGGACGTCACGCACAGCCCCACGGAGTCCGGGGCCACGTAGTCCAGAAGCCCCCGGCTGTCGTCCCGGATGATCCGCGGGTAGTGCGGCGCGCCCGGGTCGGCGGCGAGCGCCGCCAGCCGCTCACGCGCGATATCGATGTACCCGGCCGAGAGTTCAAAGCCCACGGACTTAAGACCGCGGCGGTAGGCCGAACACAACGTACCGCCGCTGCCCATGAAGGGGTCGAGCACCAGGCTGCCCGCTACCGCTTTGCGGCCGAAGATTTCCACCAGGCGGTCGGTGAGGCGGGCCGGAAACATCGCCGGGTGGTTGTAACCCCGCTCCTCCCGGTCCTTTTGGATGTCGTCCCAGATGCTGATGGAATACCGCAGCCAGGTCTTGCCGTCCATTATTCAACCTTCAGCCCCTCACAGTTGGAGACAGACGTTTATTCTATACCTGCCCGCTCCATCCCTCCCTTGAACGGCCTTGGTAGCCGCATTTGAGTGCCTGGCGCGGGCCGCCTTGTTTTCAGGTCGGCCACACCACCGGCGGCAGTTTTTTCGATTGACTACTTGCACTGTCCCGAAGGTTTGGTATACCATATGCCCCGTAGCGGTGCGGTGGTGGCCCGGCTGGACAGCCGGGAGGAGAGGTTGGGTTTGGGCGAATTGCAGATCGCGCTTATTTTTGTCGCCGGGATTGTGGCCGGGTTTGTGAACACGGTGGGCGGCGGCGGTTCCCTGATCTCGCTGCCGGTGCTCATCTTCGCCGGCCTGCCCTCGGCGGTGGCCAACGGCACGAACCGCGTGGCGCTGATGGTCCAGAGCCTGGTGGCCATCGGCTATTTTCGGCAAAAAGGGTTTTTCTATCCGAAGCTCAGCATCTTCCTGGGGGCGCCGGCGGTCATAGGGTCGATCATCGGGGCCCGGTTCGCCATTTCCCTCTCGGACGAAATGTTCAACCAGGTGTTGGCGTTCGTGATGCTGCTGGTGATGGTGCTCATCATCGTGCGACCGGAGAAGTACTTCCTTCAGGCGGAAGTGGAGAACTTCACCCCGGTCCGCCTCGGGGCCGCCGCGCTCGCCTTCTTCGGGGTCGGTTTCTACGGCGGTTTTATTCAGGCCGGCGTCGGGTTCATCATCATTGCGGCCCTCGCGCTGATCACCGGCATGTCGCTGGTGAAGATCAACAGTGTAAAGGTGTTCGTCACGGCCATCTACATGCTCTCCTCCCTGCTGGTGTTCGTACTGAGCGGCAAGGTGGACTGGGTCCTCGGCCTTGCCCTGGCCGCCGGCAACGGGATCGGCGCCTACCTGGGCAGCGCGTTCGCCGTGTACAAGGGGGACAAGTGGATCCGGGTGTTCCTGGTGGTCTCAGTGCTGGTGATGTCCGGAAAGCTCCTGGGCGTGCACAAATTGTTCGGTTTTTAGCGCCGGGCGAGCACTCCCCTGACCCGCTGCAGAAAAGCCGTCACGTCGAACGGTTTCTCGATGATCCCTTCCACGGGCAGGTCTGCGTCCAACTGACCGTCCAATGCGTCCCCGTACCCGGTCACGAAGAGCGCCCGGGTTTCACCGCAAACCGTACGCAGCCGCCGGACGACGTCCAAGCCGTTCATCGCCCCCAGCTTCACATCCACAACCGCCAAGCGCGGCCGGTGTTCCGCGATCAGCCGGAACCCATCCGGGCCGGAGGCGGCGGTCCGGTGCGAAACCCCACCGGCGGTGAGTATCTCGTCCATGAGCCAGCGCACACTGTCGTCGTCGTCAATAACCACCACGTCCACCCTCTCCACTGTGTCACACTCCTTACTGCTCGAACAACTCCGCCTGAGCCACGGGATTAGCGCCCGTGATCGGGAACACGGCCTGCACCGTTGTCCCCCGACCCACCTCGCTCTCGATTCGCAACTGACCCCCCAGGTCCTGGACGATTGCGGACGAAACCGCCAGCCCCAGTCCGGTTCCGGCCAGCTTGGTCGTGAAGAAGGGCCGCCGGATGTGCTCCAGGTTTTCTCGGGGAATTCCGGTACCGGTATCCCGGAAAGAAACCCAGGCGTGGTTCTCGTCCCGGCCGAACCCAATTTCCAGCCGCCCGCCCTCCGCCATCGCCTCGACGGCATTCTTGGCGATACTCAAAAACACTTGCTTCAGACCACTGACCTCCCCCTTGACCAGGGGAAAGCCCTCCGGGGGCCTATCGGCCACCAGGTCGACGTCGTACAGACGGGCCTCGCCGCCGATGATGAATTTCAAGTCCTCCAATATTTTGACCAGGCTCACCCGCCGCAACTGCCTTTTCCGGTCCGGGCGGGCCGGGAACAAAAAACTGCTCAGGATGGTGCTCATCCGTTCCAGTTCGGCCTGGAGCTTATTCAACAACTCCTGCCACCTGGCCTCATCACCCGTCAGGCTGAAGAGCTGGATGGAACCGATCGCGGCCGCCAAGGGATTGCGCAGTTCATGGGCCAGGCCGGCCGCGACCTCGCCGGCGGTGGCCAGTTTCTCCCAGTCCCGGATCTTCCGGCGCAGGACAACCGTCTCCGTGGCGTCCTCAAACACTATGATGGCGCCCGTCACCGAGCCGTCCTCCCGCCGCAGCGGAACGGCGTCCCAACATAGGTACAGTGCATTGTCACCCTCACCCAGAACCTCCTGCTTCCCTAGATGAGCCTCGCCGGTGGTAATGGCGTGGTGCACGGCCGCCTCCAGGCGCCGACCGAAACCCCGCCCCGCCAACGCCTGTCCGGGTTGCACCGAAATGCCCCAAGGCCCCAGGACACTCTTCAGCGCCTGGTTGACCGCCATCGCCGTGCCCTCGCGGTTGGTGACGATAATGCCGTGGCGCAGCGAGTTCAAAAGGTTCCCGATCTGCCGCCGGCTGCCCTCGTCGAGCGGGGCCGTTTCTACGGCGACGGCCGCCTGCCTGCCGAAGGCCTCCAGCGCCGCCGCCGGCGCCTCACCATTCCCAGCTTCACCAGCTTCACCAGGTTCACCATTCGACCCCAAATCTTGTCCCACCAGATTGGAATAATATCTTGACAGCCCGTCAGCCGACAAACCGTGACACCTCACTCCGTATGTTAACACATCCCTCCGCACCCAAATAGATATTTGGCAAAATCCGGTATTCTCCTCCGTCCGGCTGCAAATTTTTTCTGTCGGACTGGAAACCTTTGGTCACCAGCTCGACACATAGCGCGAGAGGCGGATTCGGCCGGCGGCTCGCTTGGGCCCGGCACCACGGAAAAAACCCCGGCGCCCTTTTTGCACCGGGGTTTGATCCGTTCTCTTGGAAACGGGGTCCTAATTCCGGGACTCCAGGATCCGGACCAGGATCTGCGCCACCTCCCCGCGGGTGACCGTGCCCGCAGGCTTGAAACGGCCGTCTTCAAGCGGGAGCAGGCCCAAGCCCACCGCCGCGGCGGCGTAACCCTTGTCTTCCGGGGGCACGCTCCCCGCGTCCGCCGCTTCAAACCGGAACAGGGGGGCGAGCTTCGCCAGCGGGCCAAATCCTTGGGCGTTCACGAAAAGCCGCGCCGCCTGGATCCGGGTGGTCGGAGCGAGGGGCGCTAATTGGGCGGGGGTGTCCAGGAGGCCCATGGCCACCGCCCTGCGGATGAAGGGTTCGTACCACGGGGTTCCTTCCGGCGACGGTCCCGGCTGGTGATGGCCGCCCCCGTAGGCAACAACCAGCATAGTCACCAATTCGGCGTTCTTCACCGGGTCGTCGGGCCGGAACCGGTCTCCGTCGCCGGTGACAATGCCCGCGTCGGCGAGCAGCTTGATCTCCCGCTCCGCCGCGTGCCCGGCAATGTCCGTGAAGTTCTGGACACGCTCGACCACGGGGTTACCCTGCCGGTCCAACTCCCGGCCGGAACGGGCGTCCACCATTATGTCCGTCCGCCCGCTCAGGCGGTAGACCAGGGCGTAACCGGGCTCCAGGCGCTCCTCCCACCACCGCGGGTACATCCGGGTGTACTCCAGAACCAGCGGGGACCGGGCCAGATAGGCAGCATTCACTTTGCCCCGGGGCACTACGCCGTCCAGATTGGGGAATACGGTGTCCCACCAGTTCAAGGTGAAGGCCGTCACTTCACCGGTATTCGTGTCCACAGTCACCGAGGAGCCGTTTTCCGGGTAGGGGATGCCGTTCACGAGGCGGGCGAATTCGAACCGGTAGGCCCGCGGCTGCGGCCCCGCGCCGCCGGGCCGGAAGTGCATCTCACGCCGGGTATGGCGCAGGACGATTTGACCGGCCTTCCCGGGGGCCAGCCGGCGCATCAAGGCCTCGGACTTCTCTTGGGCTTGGGCCTCTGTTACGTTGACTTGCGGCTCTTTCAAATACTCGTCCCGGTCCATACCCTGATAGATGTGAAAACGCAGGAATTCGCCGGAACGGGCGTCCACCGCGAGGCTCAAGTAGGCGTCCCGCTCCTTGGACTCATAGTCGAAGCTCCAGATCTTGCTGCCGGGCGCGCTCCAGTTGTAGACCAGTTCGGAGCGGGTCACGGTGAAGCCCCCGGGCGGCGGGCAGGCCGCTTCGGCCGCACGGCGGGCGGCTTCCGCGGTCAGTAGCTCCCTGGTCTCTTCGACCACCTTGATTTCTGCGGGGGAGAGCGACGGCATCATATTCTTCGATTCCTCGCGCATTCCCATTCCCCCGTCCGCCCCGCTGTGGTACCAATCTTCAGGATCGATGAGCTTCCCGGTGAGAGCGTCCAAGAGAAAACCACCGTCCCGCACCCGGTATACCGGATACGGCCGCTGGCCGGTATCCCGCTGACCGGGTCCGGTATACACGTACACCAATTCAAGACCTTCAAGGTCGAAGACTTGCCGCGCCCGCTCGATGCCGATCCGCCCCGACGCGGAAGGCAGCTCGGGCTCCTGGGCCCAGGAAACGTTCAGGTGCTGCAACGCACCGGTTTCCCCATTGATTTCCAGCGTGATGCCGTTGTCCGCCACCGGTATGCCGCTGCTGAGCCGCTGGAAGTAGTACTGGTGGGTGACCGGGTACCCACGCGGCCCGGGGTCGGGCATCGGCCGGGCGTGCGGGGGTTCCGGCGCGAGCCGGGTCTGAGGGAGCCAATCCGGATAGAGTCTTGCGACCAGCTTTTCGGCGATCGCCTGCGCCCTCTCCCGGGTGTATTTCGGAAGCCCCCCGTATTTAGTGCCCGGGGGGTCCGGCCGATAGGAGTGCATATTCATGATCTTGCCGTCGTGCGCGTTGACGCTGATGTGCAAGGCGCCTTCGGCCGTGCCCGACCATTCCAGGTTCCAGACCGCACAGTCCACCCCCTCCGAGAAGCCGGAGTTGAACTGGTCGAATTCCGGGGGTACGGGTATAGCCTCCTTGGCGATCTTGATCGCCTGTTCCAGAGAGACTTTCGCCCCCGCGCCGTCCGGGCCGGGTCGGGCAGTTGCCGGGGCCGCCGGCTGAAAACAGGCCCAGAGTAGAGCCAGGACCAGGGCAAGGGCCAGAGTGGGAATACGAGATGATTTCCGAATCACGGGTAACGCCTCCTTGTCTGTATTGCCGTTTGCTGTTTAGATGACGGTCTCAGGACGGGTCCGGTTTTAGATGGGACAAGCTATTCTTCTATTTTCCCGATGATCTTGACGTCCACCCAGCGCCGGCCGAACTGCAGGGCTTCCTCCCTGGTGTGCATGTAGATGTCGATCCGGTTGCCCTTGATGGCCCCGCCGGTGTCCTCGGCCCGGAAGTACCCGTAGTTTTCGACGTAAACCAGTGTCTTGTAGGGGATGACCTTGGGGTCGACCGCGATCACCCCGATCCGCGGCCTGGTCATGGTCGCGGTGTAGCCGTCACCGGTGCCGCAGTCCGGGGTGTAGACCGTGGCGAGCATTGCCAGCCACCGCCCGCCGCCCCGGTTGACCGGTTCGGCTTCCGAACGCTCCGGGGTTCGCGAATTTACGGTTCCGGCCGACTGGTGAACGATTGGTTCCGGGGCGGGTGGGCCGGGGTCGACTTCCTGGGAACGGTCCACCCGGTCAGACAGGGATGCCTGGGGATATGCGCCCGGGGTATCCCCAGGTATCCGCTCGGGGAGCCCGCGCGAGGCACCCATGCCAGTGGGCCGGGTCGGGCCGGGCCGGGCCGGCGTGCCTGCGAGTCGGGTCGGCGGGTCGGGGGGCGCTTCGGCCACCGCCACCACCGCGGGGATCGTCGGCGGTCCGGTATCACCCCTGAGCCCGAGGAGAGCCGTGCCGCACATAAGCAGGAACACCGCCAGGCCCGAGATCAGGAAACAGGCCGCGGGAACCGCGGCTCTTTTTTTCATCCGGCGCCGGCCGGACCGCCGGTGCGGTTACCCCGCCGGTGAGCGATATCCTGGCACACGTGTTCCTGTTCCGGGAGGTCAGCGTGTGCCATTCCGAGGAACTCAGAGCCAACACCCACCCGTCGATGCAGATTCCGCAAGAGGCAATAATTTACTGTTCACCCAGTTATTGTAACCTGGTGGAGCTGGTTTGGCACCCTTCCGGAAGGAGGAAATAGCTGGAATAGCTGCTGCTGAGGGCCGTTATCCAATCCGGGGACTTCCGGTCGGCCTTTTGCGCGCAGTCGGGAGTCCGTCTGCTCAAAAAGGGTAACTGGGTGTTGTCCGGTGCCGGGAGAAACGCGTCACCGCCCAGCGCCCGTAGTGATCATGCCCGTGAAGGCCCAAACAAGAGCGCGACGGACCGGTCGGTCTTGATTAGTGGTCGAACGCTTTCAGCCAGAAGTCACGGATGATGCTCTGGCCGTAAGTCGTCCCGGGAACCGCCCAGCGCGCGTTCAGCCCCTGCCAGGTGGGGGCGCTCCCGCGCTGCACAAGGGCAAACCGGGGGCTCAGGAGGACCTTGCCCGGCGGCAGGGGAGCCGTCGTGGCGTAGGCCCAGAGGTGCTGGATGTGCGCCTCGACCCCGGCTTCCGGAGTGGCGAAGGTGGCGCCGTGGCGCCCCGCCTCCAGACGCACCCGGCTCGGGTCGGCCCCGTTCAGGGGTTCCCCGCCGGTCAAAACGGTGCCGGTCGCCCACAGCCCGCAATAATTATTCTGGTCGGGTTGCACCAGGCCGCCGAATTCCCAGTACCCGGTTTCCTTGGCCGCCTGGGCCAAGGCGAGGTCGCCGCGGACGCCGTACTCGGCGCCGATCCGCAGGTAGAGGTCCACCAGGTCCGGCAGCGGAATGAACACCCGCCCCATTTTCCCTTCGACCTCTGCGGGGATCCGGGGAGCCTCGGCCTCCAGCCAGGCGCGCAGCTGGTCGGCGGTCGCGACTGCCGGCCCCAGAATGGTCAGTTCGGCGACGGCCCATTCCCGGCCGTCCGGAAGCCTGACCCGCGCTTCGTACTTTCTGAGTTCATCCAAGTCGCTCCGGAACTTATCCAGTTGGGCCGGGCTGAAGCTTTCTTCGTCCTTGCCCAGGAGTTCCGCCGTGTTGATCGGGGTGCCATCCAGCAGCCGGAGGTTGGTCCGGTACGCGGCCAGTTCCTGAAGCAGGCCGTCTTGCTGATCTACTGACCCGCTGAAGGGGGTACCCCCGGGTGCCTCCGGGTACCCCGGCGGCGGCGTGGACCTGGTTTCCCCGTGCTCCTCCGGCCCGCGGCTAAGCGGCGGGGGCTTCGGTCTGGACCGGATGGTCACCTGCCGCGCCGCGCTGTCCCAGTCCACCGCGCAGTCGAGTGCCTCGCCCAACGCCCGCAAAGGAACCACCGTCCGCCCCGCGGCGGTTACGAAGGGCTCGCCTTGGCCGGGAGAAATCTCCTTGACCCGGCCGTCCACCACGATCTGCACCGGTTTCAGGCCGCCCGTCCGGGCCGGGAGCGGCGCCGGGATACCGGCAGGTCGGCCCCCGGTGGTGATGACCACCCGCCTGGCTTCACCGACCCACTGCACTTCACGGTTCAAGCCCTCGCCGACCGCGCGCAGCGGCACGTACACCCGGTCGTCCTTGATGAACGGCTGCTGATCGGCGGCGGGAATAGCCAGGGGTACGGCGTTGATGATAACGCCGACGTTGGTGCTTACGGCCGTGGCCCCGGCCGTCCCGGACGGCGCCAGAACCAACGGCGCCAGGCACAGCAGAACGGCGGACAGGAGCGTGGCGGCAACTGGACGGTGGATAGGCCCTCATCCTCTCTAGGATTCGAACTAATCCGCACAAGTGCGACAGCTTACTTCATATTGGCTAACTAACCGCACTTTAACATGGTTTTCCGGTTTGTCCAATACCTTTTAGAATAAGTGTTATAAGCTCTGTTCCAGAGCCAAAGTCTGATGAACCCGCATACTCCCATTGCCGGCAGCCGGAATATTATTCGCCGATATTCCCATTTTCCCGCCGGAACACCACCGCGCGCGGGTACGGGATTTCGATGTTCTCCCGCTCAAACTCGGCTTTGATCATCTCCCGCAGCTTGCGGGCCACGGCGAAGTGGGTCATCGGCTTACACTCGGCCATCACCCGCAGCACCACGGCGGAATCGCCGAGGCTCTGCACCCCCAGGACCGACGCCTCGCCGATGATGTCCTCGATCTCCATCCGCAGGCGGGCCAGCAGGGCCTCCAGCACCCTGGTGGCCTCTTCGACCTTCTCCTCGTAGGCGATCCCGACGTCCACCACGGCGGCGCTGTTCTCCTTGGAGAAATTGGTGACCTGGGTGATGCTCCCGTTCGGGATGAAGTGGACTTCCCCCGTCCACTGCCTAATCCTGGTGATCCGCAGGCCAACCTCCTGAACCGTGCCGGTGAAATCGCCGATGGCCACGTAATCGCCCACGGCGTACTGGTCCTCCAAGGTGATGAAAAGCCCGCTGATCACGTCCCGCACCAGGTTCTGCGCCCCAAATCCGACCGCCAAGCCGATGATGCCGGCGCCGGCCAGCACCGGGCCGAGGTTGAAACCAAGCTGGGCAAGGACCATTAGCACCATCACGAAGTACACTACGTAGCCGACGACGCTGCCGAGCAGCGCGCTTACCGTGCCGAGCCGCCGCTCATCCAACTTGACGAGGCCCTTTTCCCGCTGCTGAAGCAGCTTCTGAATGGCCTTGCGCGCCAACCGGACGATTAGGTAGGCGGCGGCGACAACGACCAGTACCCGGACCGTCACTTCAGCCGCCCGCAGCCAAAAGGCGGCGTCCAGGAGGTACGCCTGCGTGCTCGCCCTCAGCTCTTCAAAAAAGGTCATCCCGTCCACCCTCTATTCCCCCAATCCCCAGTACTGTTTGCGGCGGCGTCCTTTTTTCCTCCTGCTTTTCCGTCCTAACGATGCGCCGCCGTCCAATTTTGGGTGTGGAATTATCATATCCCGCCTGCCGAAAGCCCCCTCACCGGGGCGCGGGTCGTGCCGCCCGCTAAAAGCCCGGCCGCATATGCCTTTCGGCCTATCGCCGTGTTACCCAAACGACCGGCATCTGGTGTTCCGCCGCCCTCCCACGGCACCGTTACCGTGCAGATATCGTGGCCTTCTTTGAGCCGCCGGTCAATCTCGGCCGTCAATCCTCGATGGCGAAAGGAGGAAAACCCTGGATCACGTCGAATACTAACGACTAGCGAACGCAACTAGTCCAATCCCCGAGTTCACACACAGGTAGGGGGCTTTCCGGTGATCAGGTTTTGGAAGACCCTTGAACCCTACGGCTTCATGAACACCGTTTCGCCCTTCGGCTTTGAGTTGGACGGCCGCTTCTGGCCGACCGTGGAACACTATTACCAGGCCGGCAAGTTCGACGAGAACGCCGAAATCACTTACACGAGCGGCAAAACCATCCCCATCCGCGAGCATGTGCGCTGCCAGGCCACCGCCAAGATGGCCGCCATTGAGGGCCGCAGGCGGGACCTACCCCTGCGGGCCGACTGGGATGCGGTTGCCGAAGACGTGATGCAAAGGGCCTTCCGGGCCAAATTCACGCAGCATCCCGAACTAAAGGAAGAACTGCTCGCCACCGGTAACGAGGAGTTGGTGTACGACTCCCCCGATGACTACCGCTGGGGGGTCGGCAAGCAGGGTACCGGCAAGAACCGGCTCGGAGTCTTGCTGATGCGCCTGCGGGACGAGCTGCGGGCGTAAAGAAACGGGCCGCGGCCGGCGAAGCCGGAATGGCCCGGGCCGGTCCAGACCGTGGGCGGTCGCATACATTGTGGTAGTAACGTGACCACCAGGGAGGGCTTGAAGGTATGTACGATCAGGACCAATTCGAACACCGCCCGGAGCAACCGGCGGTACCGGCCGTACCCATCGGCCGGTAAGTGGAATACGCCGGTTTCTGGGTCCGGGTGGCGGCCACGATTCTGGACGGCTTCATCCTGGGCATTCCCATCACCATTTTCGTCTCCTCCCTCTTCGGCTGGGAATGGTATACCGGCGGGGCGACCTCCGGCCGGGCCGACTTCGTGAATTTCCTGCTCTCGGTCTCCGTCACGGTCGCCTTCTGGGTGCACTGGGGCGGCAAGACGCCCGGGAAAAAGATCATGGGCATTAAGATCGTCACCTACCGGGACCGGCAGGAATTCGGCTACGGCAAGGCGCTGCTGCGCTGCCTGCTCGGCTATACGGTCAGCGCGCTCCTTTTGGGGCTGGGCTTCGTGCTGGTGGCCTTCCACAAGGAAAAGCGCGGCCTGCACGACCTTATCGCCGGGACCTGCGTAGTCTGCGACCGGTAAAAAGCGCAGCGAGCCGGGAGATGACCCGGAGCATCCGCGCTCTTTGCCATTCGGACCTTACCCGCACCGCAGCCGCCCGCCGGAGCCTGTATATGTGGCGGCGGGCCGGGCCGGCGCGGTGCGGAAGTGATACAATGCGGAATAATGCCGTTTCGGAGAAAAAGTGACGGAGCGTATGTCCCAACCGTGTTCCTGTATCGCCGGGCGAGCATTCCTGCAGTGCTGCGGCAAAAGCGCCGCCGACCGGGACGTGTACCGGCTGTTGCTGTGCCTGGGCAACGATGCTTCCCGGCCCTTCTACAACCGCTGGACGCGACACCGCGAGCTGGTGCGGGAGCTGGTGGACCGGGCCGCCGCCGGGACCCGCCGCGGGCGCTGCCTGGTGTTGGGGGCGGGCAACGGCAACGACATCCCGCTCGGCCACCTGGCCGACACCTTCACCGAGCTGACCCTTTTCGACCTCGACGAAACCGCGCTGGCGGCGGGCGCGGGCAGGCTCACCGCCCCCCAAAAGGCGGGTGTGCGCCTGCTCGCGGGCGACCTGGCCGGGCTCGCCGCCTCGGGCGCGGCGGAAACCATCGTACACCTCGCTCGGCACAGCCGGTGGCCCGACTTAGCCCGCTACCTCCTCACTCTCCGAAGAAAAGCCGGGCTGCTGCCGCCGCCCGAACTCGGCCGCGGCTACGACCTAGTGGTCTCCGTTTGCGTGGCCACCCAGCTGTTCGTACCCTTCATCGGGGCGGTGGCCGCCCACTCCCCCATCCGGGACCGGATCCACGCCGCCGCCGCCGACGTCACCCGGGCCCTGTCCAACCGGCTCGGCGAAATCATGCACCGTAGCGTCGCACCCGCCGGCGCCGTCGCGTTCGCCACGGACATCCTGGAGTGGAATGCCGCCCGGCTCAGCTCCTCAGGCGTGCCGGCCCCGCTCGCACCGGATTCCGAAAAGATCGACCCAACGGCGGTCGAGGAACTGCTCCGCGTCCACAGCCACCTCAGAAACGCCGGGGCGGTGCCGGAAAACCTGACCCGCCTTTTTACCCCGGTCCACGCCATGGACTGGGTCTGGGCCTTCAGCGACCGAAAGCAGTACGTCGTCCGCGGTTTCGTCCTGCACCCCCGGTAAAGGGGATCAAAAAAGGGAGACTGTCCCTATTGGTGCTGCGCGTCAATCTGGTCCGGGGTCTGGAGGTGCCGGCAACCAGAGCACCCGCTGGCTCCGCATCCGCCCCTGGCCCTTGACCCACGTGCGCCGGGACCTTTTCACCCCGGCGTCGAACCGTTCCTTGAGGGCTTCGTTCCAAAAACCGTTAGCGTTCATAACGTGAAAGTCACGGGTACTAACCCCGCATCCCGGACAGCGGGCGATCCGCAGTGCGGCGTCCCAGACGTACTCCAGCGCGTCCGCGCAGTACGGGCACCAGGCCCTGCCGCACCGGGGGTCGGCCTCCACGCCGTCCGCCGGCCTAGTCGGAATGTTGCCCACGCCGCCTGTAGCCTCCCCTCAAGCCCCCATCAGGCCGCCCCATTTTCCCGCCCGGCGCCCCGGCCCCGGCCCCGGCGGAATCCGGGGCACGCACCCCTCATACTAAATAGTTACACACTCACCTGCTCTTTCCTTTTTAGTTAAGGGCCAGGACCATAACTTAAAAGTTGCAAGAACAGTCTGACCAGCTCGGGGTCGAATTGGGTGCCGGCGCACCTTTCCAGTTCAGTGACCGCCTCCGCGTGTGACATGGCTTTCCGGTAAGAGCGGTCGTTGGTCATGGAGTCGTAGGCGTCGGCGATAGCCAGAATGCGGCACTCCAGGGGAATCTCCTCTCCCTTCAGCCCCAGCGGGTAGCCCTCCCCGTTCCACGCCTCGTGGTGCCTTAAGATCAGGTCGGCGATGTGCACCAGGTCCGGAACGGAATGGGCGATGCGGTGGCCGATTTCACAGTGCCGCTGCATATCAGACTGTTCAGCGGCCGAAAGAAAACCTTTTTTGAATTGAATGCGGTCCGGGATGCCCACCTTGCCGATGTCGTGAAACTGGGCCAGGAGGCGCAAATCGCTCACGGTACGCTCCGGCAGGTTGAGTGCCTCGGCCATGCGCAGCACCAGGTCCTGCAGGCGGCTTTCGTGCCCCTCGGCGATATGGTCCCTGGCCTCCAGGGTTTTCATCAGGGCCTGGACGATCACGCTGCGCGAACTCTGGCCGCAGTGCAGCTTTTCCCGGTACATGTTGTTGTCGGCCTCCCGGAACAAGCCGCCCAGGCTCTCCGCATCCTCGTCGGTGACCGCGAAACCAATCGACAAGCTCAAAGGCAGTTCGGGATGGTCCAGGTTGTGCTGCTCAATCGCCTCCCGGATCCGTTGACAGGCATTCTGGACCACCGTTTTGTCGCTCTCCGGCAGTACGACGGCGAATTCGTCTCCCCCCACCCGCGCCACCACGTCGCTTCCCCGGAAAACCCGCTGCAAAACCCCGGCGGCCGATCTGAGCAGGGCATCCCCCTTTTCATGCCCCAGGCTGTCATTGACCAGCTTCAGCCCGTCGACGTCACAGATAATGAGGCCCACCGGCCGGAAACGGCGGTCCGCCAGGCGCCGCACCTCTTCCTCAAAGTAGGCGCGGTTGTAGATACCGGTCAGCGCGTCATACAGGCTCAAGTACCTCAGTCGCTCCTCCGCTTCCTTGCGCTCGCTCACGTCGCGGATGGCTACCACCGCCCCGGCCAAATTTCCCTGGCCGTCACAAAGCGGCGACGCCTTCTCCCAGACGAACGCACCATGACCTCCGTAGACGTTGGGAACGAAATCTTCGGCGTAATAAGTGCCGCCCTTGATCTCAAATTCCTGGTACTGCCAATCCGTCTCCTGATCATCCTCCGCCATCACCAAGTCCGCCAGCATCGGCCGCGGCTGCCCGTAGAAGGGAACGGCGTACGCAAAATCGCTCTTGCCCAGCACCCCCGCCTTCGTGACCCCCGTCATTTTTTCGGTCGCCAAGTTCCAGGCAATCACCCGCTTGTCCCGGTCGATGACAAACGTGGGGTCCGGCAAAAACTCAATGATGTCCTGCAGCTGTTGGTGCGCGGCCTGGAGTCTTTCCGCCAGGCCGCGGTGGGACTCCTCGCTCTCTTGAAGCCGGCGGCCGGACTGCTCCAGGGCCGACAGCATCCGGTTGATCGCCCCGGCCAGATTCGACAGTTCGTCTTCCCCCGGAACCACGACGCGCGCCGAGAGGTCGCCGCTTTCACCGATCTCTATCACCCCGTCGTTTAAACCCCCCAACCGGGACAGCACCAGTCGCTGCAAGAGCACCATCGTCCCCGCGATGATCACCAGCCCGCCCGCCGCCAGGGACCAAACAAAGAAGTTGATGGCCGTCAGGCCTTGTTTGTACACCGCCCGCGGCCGGTCCACCTTCAGGATCAGCGCGGGATCGCCGTGGATGTCCGCCAGCAGGGCATAGCCGGCAACCGTTTCATCGCTCACCGCCCGGACGACGATCGGCGTCTCGCGGGACAGGAGGGCGTGCGCCGCCGCAAAATCCGGGGGCGGTTCCGGATCGTCCACGCGGCGCACCGAGAGGTTCAAGCGCGTCACTTCCGACAAGCGCGCCGTTTCCTGATCGTCCAGAAACCGGCCCCAGACCAGCCACCCCCGGATCGGCCCCTCTTCCTCACTGGACAGAATAGGGTGGGAAGCCACCAACAACGGCCCTTCCGGCAGGAGAAGCACACCGCTGACGCTGCTCTCCGGGTCGGAATGGGCCGGCAGGAGGCTGCCGCCGGCAAGGTAAGGCGCAAGACTTTCCGGCACCGGCATTTCCTGTCTGCGGTGCAGGTCAAAGGCGCGGCCGAATACGACCCGGCCGGCAACATCGACGAAAAGCATCAGGTTCAGCCTGAACCCCTCAAAAGTGGTACCAAGGAGGTTCCGGCGCACATACCCGGGATCGCCGGTCGCAATGAAGGCGTAAGTGTCGTCCCATGCGGCCCAGTCGCCGACCCCGCGGCCCATTTCGTCCAGTTGGGCCGTAACGAGGCTCAGCGCCTGCTCGGTGCAGTCGTGCGCCCGGGCCCTTTCCAGGTCCAGGAAACTATGCAGGAGGATCAGATGGGCGGCCGCATACAATACGGCCAGGAGGCCGAGGAGCATTGCCCCCGTGATCATCAGGGTCTTTTTGCGGAGTGTCAAACACTCGCCTCCCCCGACCTTGAGAATTTGACAACAATAACTATACGACAAGCCCTGTCCAATACCTCCTAATGTGTCAAAATAAGACAGGGTGACGTTTCCCCGCGCCACCCGTCAAGTAAAAGCCGTAAAGGCCAGGAGCGTAACCGAAAAAGCACTTATGGTGGTAGGCGACCTTGTTGCTTGGTCGCACCGGCAGGCATTTGCTTTTTAAAATCTTTACATTTGGCACTTGCGTTGACTTATGCTTCTGTTGTATCATAAGATAAATAAGATACTTTTAGTCCTCTATAGGAGAGAGCGCGCCGTGCAGATCACCCGTCAAACGGAATACGCCGTTCACACCCTGCTGGAGTTGGCCCGGCTGCCCTTCGGCGAAATACTGCCGGCCAGGGTGATCTCCGAGCGCCAGGAGATCCCGGAAGACTTCCTGAAGAAGACCATCCAGCTCCTGGCCCGGGCCGGTTTGGTGCACACCCAGCGCGGCGTCCAGGGAGGCGTCCGGTTGGCCCGCCCCAGTTCCGAGATCCGCCTGGGCGACGTCATTGCGGCGATCGAAGGGCCGCTGGCGATAAACGTCTGCCTGGCCTACGGCAACGAGTGCCCCAACAAGGGCACGTGCCATATCCACCGCATCTTGACCAGCGCCCAGCAGGCCCTCGTGGCGGAACTCAACAGCAAGACTTTCGCGGAAATCGTGGCGCTGGAGCGGTTCGGGCACGATGCCCAGAGCGCCCCGGCCTGAGCACGGGGGTCAATTTTTTTCGGGCATAGAGGACAAATATCATCCATTACATCTAAAGGGGGGATTAGGCACAAGACGTACAAAGACTTTGCGGCCACCCAATTGGATGCGCCCAAGTCAAAAGCCGATTCCAACAAGCCAAGCATTTTGAACCTGCAAGTATCCTTTCGGGGGTTTCAACCCCCGAAAAACTGAAGGGAGAGGAAAAAAGAAATTGAAGATGTTCTGCAACCAGTGTGAACAAACCGCCCAGGGAATTGGCTGCACCGTCACCGGCGTCTGCGGCAAGAAGCCGGAGGTGGCCGCGCTTCAGGACCTTTTGCTCCACGCGGTGAAGGGCCTGGCGCTCTATGCCCATGAGGGGCGGCGCGTGGGGGTCGTGGACCGGGAGGCCGACCGGTTCACCACCGAGGGCCTGTTCGCGACGCTGACCAACGCCAACTTCGACCCGGCGCGCCTGGAGGCGCTCATCCGCCGGTGCGCCGCGCTGACGGCCCAACTCCGTGAAAAGGTGCGCCTGGCCGGCGGGGAGACGCTCTTCGCCGACCCGGCCGCCTCCTTCCAGCCGGCGCCCGACCTGGATGGCTTGGTCCGTCAGGGGCAGAAAGCGGGCCTCCCCTACGACCGCGGCGCCGACCCGGACGTGCAGTCCCTGCAGTCGGTCACGGTCATCGGGGTCAGGGGAATGTCGGCCTACGCGCTGCACGCGCGAGCCCTGGAGCAAGAGGACGACGCGGTCTACGCCTTCATTCACCAGGCGCTGGCCGCCCTGACCGATCCGGCCCTGACGCTTGACGATTGGGTCGGGCTGGCCCTAAAGTGCGGCGAGGTCAACCTGCGGGCCATGGAACTCCTGGATGCGGGCCACACCGGCACCTACGGCCACCCGGTTCCGACCGCGGTGCCCCTCGGGCACAGGCAGGGGAAGTGCCTCCTGGTGTCCGGCCACGACCTCAAGGACCTGGAGGCGGTGCTCCAGCAGACCGCGGGCAAGGGCGTCCATGTCTACACCCACGGCGAGATGTTGCCCGCCCACGGCTACCCGGAACTGAAGAAGCACCCGCACTTCTACGGGCACTTCGGCACCGGCTGGCAGAACCAGAAGAAGGAATTCGCCCAGTTTCCCGGGGCGATCCTGATGACCACGAACTGCTTCCAGGAACCGAAGGACGCCTACGCCGAGCACATCTTCACCGCCAGCGTCGTCGGCTGGCCGGGGGTCAAGCATATCGCCGGCGGGGACTTCACCCCCGTCATCGAGAAGGCGCATGCGCTGCCCGGTTTTGCCGCCGACGAGGACCGGGGGAGCGTATTGGTGGGGTTCGCCCGCAACACCGTGCTGGGCGTGGCCGACAAGGTCATCGCCGCCGTGAAGAACGGGGACATCAAGCACTTCTTCCTGGTCGCCGGCTGCGACGGGGCGAAGCCCGGCCGCAACTACTACACCGAGTTTGTGGCCAAGACCCCGAAGGATACCGTGATCCTGACCCTGGCGTGCGGCAAGTTCCGTTTCTTTGATCAAAAGCTCGGCGCCATCGGCGGCATCCCGCGCCTGCTGGACATCGGGCAGTGCAACGACGCCTACTCGGCCGTCCAGATCGCCGTGGCGCTGGCCGGCGCCTTTAAGTGCGGCGTCAACGACCTGCCGCTTTCCATGGTGCTGTCCTGGTACGAGCAGAAGGCGGTCGCGATCCTGCTCACCCTGCTACACCTCGGGATCAAGAACATCCGCCTGGGGCCGAGCCTGCCGGCGTTTGTCTCCCCGAACGTCCTGGAGACGCTGGTCAAGGCGTTTGACCTCAAGCCAACCACCACGCCGGACCAGGATCTGGCGGCGATCCTGGGCTAGGTCGAAAGGGCGGGCGGCTCAGCAGCAAATTTTAGTAATCAACCGGCGCCGCTTTTCGGCCAAGTTGATCAAATTACTTACGGTGTGATTTCATTCCCGGTCCGGCGTCCAGAACGGTACCGCCCAAGGCCGGCCGGGCCCGCGGCTTGAACACCTTTCCGGCCTCGATGGTCAGGAACATCACGACCGACAGGGCGAGCGTGAGCGCCAGTTCTTGGAACGTAAGCGGCGTGGTGTTGAATACGCCGTTTGCGAACGGCAGATACACGACCGCCATCTGGAGCAGGACGACGAGGAGCACCGCGCCCAGGAGCGACCTGTTGCCGAAAACACCCATACTGAAGAGTGTGTCGTTCTCGGAGCGCATAGCCAGAATGGCCGCCATTCTTCCGAGTACCAGCGCGGTGAAGACCATGGTCTGCCACGCCAGCCCCGCGTGCATGCTGTAGGCCTGAAAAAGAAGGACCGAGACGCCGATGACCAGTCCGAAGAAGACGATGAAAAGGCCGCGGTTTTGAGCGAAGACTCCCTCGTCCGGCCTGCGGGGAGGACGTTGCATCACCCTGCTCTCGGCGGGCTCCGCGGTCAAAGCGAGCCCGGGAAGGCTGTCGCACAGGAGGTTCATCCACAATATCTGCAGTGGTAAAAGGGGAAGAGGCAGTCCGAAAAAGGGAGCAAGGAACACGGCCCAGACAGTTCCCGCGTTGCAAGTCAGAGAGTATTTCATGAATTTAAGGATGTTGTCGTAAATGCGCCGTCCTTCCTTCACCGCTTTTACGATCGTCGCGAAGTTGTCGTCAAGGAGAATCAGGCTCGACGCCTCCTTGGACACGTCCGTTCCGGTGATTCCCATGGCAACCCCGATATTCGCCCGCTTGAGCGCCGGCGCGTCGTTCACGCCGTCGCCCGTCATGGCCACGAACTGGCCCCGGTCCTGCAGGGCCCTGACGATTTTGAGTTTTTGCTCCGGCGCCACGCGGGCATAAACCCGGATGTGCTCCACCCGCTCCTCGAACGCCTCCGGCGACAATTTCTCGAGATCCCGGCCCGTCACAACCGTCTCCGCGCCGTCCGTCACGATACCGACGCGCTTGGCAATGGTAAGCGCCGTGGCCGGGTGGTCACCCGTGATCATCACGGGCGTGATGCCGGCGGACCGGCACACAGCCACGGCCTCCATCGCCTCCTGCCGGGGTGGGTCCATCAAGCCTACGAGACCGATCAGGGTGAGCCCGGTCTCCACGCCAGCGGGTGAGAGGTCGTCGGGCAGATTGTCCCAGATCCGCATCCCGAAGCCCAGGACCCGCAACCCGTCCCCGGCGATCTGCTCGCTCACGCAAACGACCTCGGGCGAAATGGGGGCGGTCTCGCCCTGCGCCGTGAGCATCCTCTCGGTTTGGTCCAAGACCACCTCGACCGCGCCTTTCGTAAACGAGACGATCTTCCCGGCCTCCCAGGCGTGAAAGGTGGTCATGAGCTTCCGGTCCGAATCGAAAGGCAACTCCGCGAGGCGTGGATGTTTTTTCTCCATCTCGGCCTTGGCGAACCCGCTCTCCTCCGCCAGGGCAAAAAGCGCTATCTCGGTGGGGTCGCCGATTACGGAGCCGCCCGCGCCAGCCTTTACATCGTTCGACAGGCTCATGGCCGTGAGCAGCGTGGCAAAGGAGGACGCGTCGTGAGCGGCCGATAAAGCGCGGCGCAGTTCCTCGGCCGCCGCCAGGCGTCCGTCGACATACACCTCTTCCACCGTCATCTTGTTGAGTGTGAGGGTGCCGGTCTTGTCCGAACAGATATAAGTTACGGAGCCAAGAGTTTCGACGGCGGGCAGCTTTCGAATAAGGGCATTTTGTTTTACGAGCTTCTTTGCGCCGATAGCCAGGGTGATGGTGACGACGGCGGGCAGGGCCTCGGGGATGGCCGCGACGGCAAGGCTGATGGCGGTGAGCAGCATAAGGAAGACCGGCTCTCCCCGCATCAGACCCGCCACGAATATGACGGCGCAGATTACGAAAATCGTCGCCGCCAGGCGCTTGCCGAAAACGGCAAACCGCTGCTGAAGGGGGGTTTTCGCCGATTCCTCTTCCTGGAGCAGGGTCGCGATCGTCCCCATTTCCGTGCTCATACCCGTGGCGACGACAACCCCGGAGGCACGGCCATAAGTGACTATGGTCCCCAGATAAGCCATGTTTTTTCTGTCGCCGGGGGGAAGATGGGGGTCGCGAAGTACTCTGGTGTGCTTTTCCGCGGGAACGGATTCCCCGGTCAACGCGGCCTCCTCCACCAACATATTTGCCGTTTCCACCACGCGCAGGTCCGCAGGTACGATTTGACCCGCCTCCAGCAGCACCATGTCTCCGGGAACAAGCTCGGCGGCCTTGACCTGCGCGGGCACGTTGTCCCGCAGGACAGTGGCGAGGGGCGCCGCCATTCGTTTCAACGCCGCCATGGCCTCTTCGGCCCGGTATTCCTGAATAAAGCCGATGATCGCGTTTAAGATCACGATGGCGAGAATCGCCAGGGAGGCGGTGGGCTTCCCGACGACGCCGGAGATGACCGCGGCAATGAGCAGCACGATGACCAGGAAATCCTTGAACTGGTCCAGGGCCATCATGAACAGCGCCCTCTTTTTCTTCTCCTCCAGCTCATTGCGGCCGTAGACGGCAAGGCGCTCCCGGGCATCTTCCGAGGTCAATCCACTCTGCGACGTCTTGAGTTCCCCGAGCGTTTCTTCAACGCTCAGGCAGTGCCACCGTGTAGATGCCGGCATGGATAATCTCCTTTCCGGTCAGTTATTATGTAGAAACAATAAAAACAAACAAACCCCCACCCGGCGCGCACTTGCGTAAAAATGCCACGCCTGGTAAAGGTCTTACTCATCAGACATAATACACCAACGCCCGATCCGCGGCACCGGTCCCACGCAACATGGGACGTGCTGACGATGTCCGCCACTGGGAGCTACTCCCCTCTACCCATCCTGATATTACGAATAATCTCAGTACCTGTCAAGACGTTTTTCCCCGTTCCGCCAAGTCATTGGGCCATTTAGGGATGGTCAGTGTCTTGTTGATAGCCTTGTTGCCCATCTTCCCTCCAGGAACGATCCCCCCCGCAGAAGTTGTCCACCAAATACCCTCAAGGCCGCAACGTTTGGCCAGCCCAACCTTGGCGCGATGCTGCCCGGCGTCTCATTCCGGGCATTGATCCCCAGCACCAGTTTGCCGGCGGGGACTTCCATCAGCGCGAGTCGCACCGCCTCCTCCACCTTGTCAATCGGCTCGGGCGCACGTTCGGTCCGGTAATTGTAAGTCATGACCACGATCTCGTCCGCCGCCCGGCCCAGGAACAGTAGTCATATCCTTGGTAGAATCTTCTGCCGGCCGGGGAAGACTACCTCCAAAGCACCAACCCGTTGGAAAGCCATAAAAAAGGAGCGAAATGAAAATGGACTTTGAAAGGGTCCGCGAGATCATCGCCGCCGACGACACCATCGAGGTGCTGCTGAACGGCTTTCCGGTCTGGATCGAGGAACTGGACCCCGAAAACCACCGGGCGAGGGTAAAACCCTTGAACCGCACCGGGGAAAAGATCTTCGACGTCCCGGTGACCCAACTCGAGGAGGGCCGCTCCCAACGCAATTGGTAATTTGTTCAGGGCCGAAACAAAAAGTGGTTACGGGACGAGATCGCCGTCATCATGGGTGTCGGCGGCCGTCACGACCACCCCGCAGCAGAAGACCACCAGGCAATCCGTCATGCAGCGGCTGCACCGGGGGCTGTCCAGTCACTAGCAGGCTTTTGTGGCCGCCGGTGGCCGCCGATTGCCACCTCTTGCCGTTTTCGCCCCGGGAACTGCAGGCCGAGTGTTCCTGTCCGGACTGGGCGAATCCGTGCAAGCACATCGCCGCCGTGCATTACGTGCTGGCCCGGGAGTTCGATCAGAATCCGTTCCCGATTTTTGAAAGAGATACATCGACAGTCTGCTGGCGAACCGGAGCAGTGAGTTCATCGGCGAGGTGATGTCCCGGGCCAGGAGCCTGCTGGGATCGCCCTCAATAACTTTTGCTCAAGTCAAATGGCGGTTCGAGGCCGGGCTTGCTGACCATGACCGGCGACTGATCGCGGCGGAGAGGAAGCGGCGGGCCGAGGCGAACAGGCTGAAACAGAAGGCCGAGACGGAAAAATATTATCAAGAGGCAAGGGGGAAAGAGAAGTCGGCCCGGTTGATGGTGCTGGAAGCGATGCTCTTGCAGGCAATGGGTTTTGCAAATCGGCAAATCGCCGAAGAGATGCAGATATCTACTTACCTGGTCAGAAAAAGCATCTACCAGGGCGGAAGGGTCAAGTTGAACCGGGAGATCGGATACCTTTGCCTGGTGCTTGAGCAGTTTTGAGGAAATCCGGCTCGAAAACGAGGATGACCGGGAACGGGTTATCCGTGATCACTGGCGCGGTGCGTGCCACGGTTTTAGCAGTTGGCCGCGGCCTTCCGGCCAAGGAGGCCAAACCCGGCGGCGATCAGGAGCCCGGCAGTCGTGAACTCGGCCGCTACGTGCGCACCCAATCGGAACGGTTTCTTCCGGTTTTAACCCATACCTCGTCCAGCGCTTCCCGGAAAATCCGATTAAATAAGGCGTTGTCAGCCGGGTTTTCGGCGCTGACGTTCTTTGCAGATCGTTCGAAGTGATGCATCTGTTCTTCCAGGAAATCATTGATCACCGGTATTCTGGGCTCATAATCTAATTCGTCACCGCGCTTTTTTCGCTGTAAGAGCTTATTGATTTCCACTAACAACGAACCCTCGGGTAACAATTCCGTCGCCAATCTTTGAAACTCCATCGGCGGCATTGAGTTCTTTTCCCTTATCCATTTGCAAGCCAACAGGGGCCTCAAAGCGTAAAAGTACTTTTTTATCCTTGCAATATTGCCCTGCAGATACTCCCTGCAATTTCCTTTGGATCCAGCGTATTATCAATCGTTCTCTCGATGACATCCCGTTTTTCGTCAATGGACAAATACCAATCCACCGGGTGAATGTGAATAAAACGGATGTCGTAATCGCTATTCCGGGAAGGAAAACCCCACGCCCTGCTTCCGGATTCACACGCATACAGAATACGGACATCTTCTTCCTTTTCGATGGCCCGCAAGGATCGGATTATTCTATCCTGCATTTTTCACCTCCGGCGCACCGCACCCCTGATTTACTCTTCGCCCAATGCACCTCAGGCCGATAACAAGGGGGATAGTCCTTACAGCCGTTGCGTTCGCAAAGTGCCCAACCGGCAGACGACTGATCAAGTCCGGACTGTGCGTGGTCAACACCAGGGTCTTGTTCACCCACTACCCGCTAGCAGTCGTCCCTCACCCGGTAGCCGATGGCGCCGTAACCCTTCAGCCGCTTTTTGTACATCCGCAATTCCTAATCCCCAAACGTTCCTTCAAAGCGGTCTGCAGAATATGCGAGAAGTTGACCTGCCTCTCCTCGGCCAGGTCGTTGAGCCACTTGGGGATGGTCAGGGTCTTCTTCACCGACCTGTTGGCCATCTCGTCCCTAACCAGCGGCATCCACGCCTCAGTGGGGACGACGAAAGCGCCCTTGAGAACGCCGACTTTCTCAGGAGGAGTCGGGCCCGGGATTTCGTCCCCGTCCTCCTCCATACCGTACAGGTGAAGCTCCAATGCATCCCTGGCCATTCTGAGGGCTTCTTCCAGAGTGTTACCCTCGGTGACGCACCCCGGCAGGTCGGGAAAGGTTACGATGTACCCCTTGATTTCCCCCGGCTCAAAAACGGCCGGGAATATGTAGCTATCCATGTTTTACCCTCCCTGCAGCTCGCTTGGGTTTATCCCCGCCTGCTTCAAGATTCTCCTGACGGTCTTGGGGTCAAGGTCCTTTCTGGGATGGGGGACGGTCACTTTCCCGGGTTTTGCAGGGTGGATCATCTGCACATGCGATCCCCTCTGATTCTTGAACACCCAGCCGTCATCTTGAAGCACGTCCAGTATCTCTTTTGAGGAGTAGCTTTTCATTCTCCACACCCCTTAATGTAATACGTATGATTTACCCGTGTCAAGATAGGCAGGGAGGATTATGCGCATACCCCCCGCCACGTCGCGTATAATCTTCATCGACTGGGACGAGGCCCGGGAGCACCTACCGGAGGTGGGTCCCACCGGAGCCGCAGAAAACAATTCGGGGGTTGGGCACCAGCATATCTGGTAGCACGAAGTGATCACCCATCATCTCAAACCTCCTCGATCTCCTCCGGCAAGCCCAGCTCCCGCGGGATCGCACGCAACTCGCTCTTTTGCGCCCCGGTGATGCCATTCTCCCCACACCCCCTCTTTAAGGTCGCGTGCCGCTCGGTCGGACCCAATCTTGAGTTGGCGCTGTTGGACCGCCTCCAGACGCCCGACGGTCTCCGTGTCATCGGTGATCTCTTCCCAGGCCAACAGCTTACGGGCCGCATCCTGGATCTGTGTGCCCTCATCAGGCACCGCAAAGAGCAGAGCACTCTTAAACGTCCGCCCCAAAGACCCGTGCTCCCGGATCACGGTTTCGATAAACTTCAGCGTATCGGGCGCCGACAGCGGCTGATCCGGCGCCAAGATCACCAGGGTGAGTACCGCCCGGTCCGGAACCTGGCTGCTGTTTTCCGGGAAGTAACGCCGGGTAAATCCTTCAGGACCCGCCTTAAGAATCGTCTGGATTTCCGGCCGCACCCGCTTGTCAATCGCTTCCTGCTTGATAGTTGCCCGCCGGTCGGTGAGTATCTTATTCAAATTAAGACTCTGGCTGAATCGGTACCGGTTCCGGTCGGCATTCAGTAGTAACAGGTATCCACCAGCGCTTCCAAGACCGTTTCGACGTTGCCGATATCCAGGTCTGGTTCGCCCACCGCAAAACGGATCTCCGGCACGGTGGCCTCGGCCCTGGTTGGCCCGCCGTTGGATTCAAAGAAGATCGCCGTCGCCGCTTTCCGGTGCAGCCTGGCCTTCTTGATCCCCTTCCCTATGCCGCTCACTTTTCAATCTTTCCAGAAGTGATTGGGCGCGGGCTACTGTGGAATCATTGCCTTGCGGGGTGCGGTGCTGGTATAATACGAAAAATGGAGCAAAGCCATATTATCCTGGTTGAGGACGGTGTTTTTTGCCGATGATCAGTGCCGAGGAACTGGCGCAGGCCGCCGAGGCGGCGCGCATGGAGATCCCCGCCGCGGAGCTGGACGGCTTTCTGGAGGCGGTGAACGCCTTGTTCGCCTTCGTGAAGGAGCAGTGGGCGACGCTGGACGTGGAGGGCGTGGCGCCGACCGCCTACGTCCGCCCGTTGAAGAACGTCACGCGACCGGACGAGCCCCGGCCGTCGCTGCCCCTGGAGACCGCCCTGGCGAATGCGCCCGAGGAGGAGAACGGCTGTTTCCGGGTGCCGCGGATTATCGAGGAATAGAAAAGAAAGCTTTATAAAAACACAATACTTTGAGGAGGCTCCCCTGATGCTCAACGACGCGCGGATCGGCCGCCTCCGTGAGCTGCTCATGGCCCGCGAGTTCTCGGCGGAAGAGCTGACGAACGCCGTGCTCGACCGGGTCGACGCGCTGCAGGAACCCCTGAACGCCTTCATCACGGTCACCGCGGACCTGGCCCTGGCCGACGCCCGGGCGGTGGACCAAAAGATCGCCGCCGGCGAAGACCCCGGCCCCCTCGCCGGCATCCCCTTCGCGGTTAAAGACAATATCTGCATCGCCGGCGTGCGCACCACCTGCGCCTCCCGCATGCTGGAGCTTTTTGTGCCCCCGTTCAGCGCTCTTGCCTACGAGCGGCTGCGCCGGGCCGGTGCGGTGCCGGTCGGCAAGCTCAACCTGGACGAGTTCGGGCTGGGGACGACCAACCGGAACTCGCACTTCGGGCCCACCCCCCACCCCTGGGACGACTCGCGCCTCGCGGGCGGCTCGAGCGGGGCGGCGGCAGTAGCGGTGGTGACCCGCCAGGTCTGCCTGGCCCTGGGCTCGGACGCCGGCGGGTCGGTGCGCCTGCCGGCCGCCTACTGCGGCGCGGTGGGTTTGAAACCCACCTGCGGGCTCATTCCCACCCACGGGCTGGTGGAGTGCGCGCCCTCGCTGGAGCACCTGGGGCCGCTCACGGTGGACGTGGCCGGCTGCGCAGCGGCATTGTCCGTGCTGGCCGGACCGGACCCGGCCGACCCGCTGACCACGGGGGCGGCGGGCGAGGACTACGCCGCCCGCCTCGGGCAAGACGTCCGGGGGCTCGCCGTCGGCGTGCCGCGGGAGTACCTGGCCGCGGACATGGACCCGGAGGTGCGCGCCCTTTTCGAGCAGTGCCTGGCGCGTCTTTCCGACCTCGGCGCCCGGGTGGAGGAGACCTCGCTCCCCCACACCGCCCACGCCGCGGCCGCCTACTTCGTGATCTCCGCCGCCGAGGCGTTCTCCAACCTTTCGAACTTCGACGGGGTGCGGTTCGGCCACCGGGCCGAGGCGCGCCACCTGCACGAGATGTACCGGCGCACCCGGCGCCAGGGTTTCAGCGCGGCGCTGCGGCGCCGCCAGGTGTTCGGCACGCTGGTTTTGAGCGCCGGCCACTTCGAGGAGTTCTTCGTGAAGGCCCAGCAGGTGCGCACGCTGGTGCGGGCGGACTTTGACGCCGCCTTCGCCAAGTACGACGTCCTGGCCGCCCCCACCGCCCCCGCGCCGGCCCCCCCCTGGGCGGACGCCG
>DBEH01000007.1:0-2401 GCA_002294005.1 Firmicutes bacterium UBA911
AACCTAGATAAACACCTATAATTTCCCTATCCCCCGAAACCCTTGGGGGAAGCCTTGTTGCGCCGCTGGTTTGTCTAGCAACTGTCGAACCCCGGATAGCGGGCCCCCGGTGACCGGATCCCAGGTCGAGGCCGAACTGGTTGCCGCATACCAGTTCTCTCCAGTGGCGGCCCGGCTTTACCATCGCTGGTTGATGGAGTTTACGGCCCAACTGCAGACAGGTTCCCTGGGCGAGGGCGAGATGGTGTTCCTGGCCATCTCCGCCGCTGAGGGTGCTCAGTCCCGGCTCGTCGAAGCGTGAGCACATTCCCGTCCGTCTGCAGTATCTCGTTCCGGAGGACGTCCCGAACTCAGTGCATCGGGTATCGAACCTGAAGTTTGGGCGCCTGGTGCGCTATGCAGCCGAGGCCCGGGCGCAAGGGGCCCTTTTAACCCTTCCCGATCTGGCTGTGCTTCTGGGCATCCACGTGGACGCCATCCGGCACCAGATCGACAGCCATCCCGAGGTGGTGGTGCCCACCCGGGGCCGGATACGCGACATCGGCCGGGGTGTAAGCCACAAGGCCCGGATCGTGGAACTCTACCTGCAAATGCACACGGAGACGGAGATCGTGGACCGCACCGGCCACGCCTGCGAGAGCGTCGAAGCCTACCTGCGGGAGTTCGCCCGGGTGGTCACCCTGGCCGACCAGGGGATGAACGCGGTGATGATCCGGCGGGTTACCGGACGATCCCTGGCCCTGGTCGAAGCCTACCTGGACCTTTACCACCGGTACGACCGGCCGGACTACCACTTCCGGTTGGCACAGATCCGCAACGTCTTCGCCCGGGACGAGATTCTCGCCCCAAAAAAGGGGCCGGTTTTCCGTTCCCGTACCGGGGGTGGCACAACGTGAGGTGGCAGGAAGACGTCTTCGGGCCGCTTCTGCCGCGGATCATGGAAAACGCCCAGATCCGCCACTTGGTCGAGCACTTCGAACTCGCCCGGGAGTCTCGGCTCGCGCAGGCCATCGTCGACTACACCAACCGTGTTCTGGACGAGGAGGAGCGGCGGCGCCAGGTGGTGCGCGTGCGGCCGGGTGAACTGCCGCTGCACACCCGTCGTGGACCCCTGATCCTGCCGCTGCGCACTCCGGAAGACATCAGGCGCGTGATGGCCGGGGAGCGCTGGGATCTGGTCCGCCGCGACATCCTCCAGCATTGTGCCGAGCGCTACCGGAACCTTTTCCCCGAGGCCTCGGCCGACACGGTGGCTCGGTTTTTGCGCTGTCTCTGGCCCGGCTATGCGCCCCGCGGCCGAACAGCAAGCCCGCTGCACGGCCCCCGCCAACAGCGCCCCTGGGGCACGGCCGAAGGCGTGCCTTTGGCCCAATTGGACACCAGCCGCGCCAGCCGCCGACTGGAGAAGGATCCGCCCCGGCCCGGTCACCGGCCGGAGACCTTTGCCAAGCTGGCCCACTTCCTGGGCAGCGAGGCGGGTATCCCGCCCGCTTTTCAAGAGCCCATGATCCTGGATCTCATGGCCCTCCGGGCGCGCTTCTGCCCCCGGGTCGGAACCCTGGCCACCGGCCAGATGCCTTTTGAGCGGCCATGCACGTTAAGACGGGCCGCAACCTGGGACAACCCAGCCGCTACCAATCGTTGGCTCCAGTGGTGGTTAGTCTGCTGGCTGGCGGTGAGAGCCACACACTACGCCACCGCCCCCCAACCAGTTATGAGGGGTTCCTGGCCCTTTATGGCCGGCGCATGGCTCGGGTACTAACTGAGGCGTACATTCAGGACGGCCTGCTGTCATTTGCAGAGCTGCAGTGGATCTTCCTGGCCTCCACCGGGACGGTGTCCCGAGCCATCGACCATTACCAGAGACAACACCGGGTCATTCTGCCCTGTCCGGGCACGATACTGGACATGGGCCGGATGCTGACTCACAAGGACCTGGTGGTTCGGCTGCACCTGCAAGGCTTTTCCGTCCTGCAAATCGCCCGAAAGACTCACCACGCTCCCCGGTCGGTGGACGCTTACCTCAAGGTCTTCGACGCAGTTGCAATCTTGCACATTTACGGGATGGACCCTGTACTGATGGCTGCCGTGCTCGGACGCGGAGAGTCCTTGATTCACGAATACCTGGACATCATCACCCGGTACCTCAAGGACACCGACACCATGCGGGAGTGCCTGCGAAAACGAGGAGTACAACTGCCTGCTAAAATTGCATATAGCGGTTGACAGGGCAAAACTCCAACCAGCAAAGCAGCACGTGGGCGCGGATCCGGTCCTCCAATCGGTGATACACCGGGCGCAGGTCCAAGGTGTTTTTGGTTCAGCAGGACCACCTTGGTGGCCACCGACCCGGCATCGATACCGGCGGTGATCACAGGCCGCCCTCCTTAGTAAAGGCTCC
>DBEH01000007.1:2742-17047 GCA_002294005.1 Firmicutes bacterium UBA911
AGTAAAGGCTCCCGGATCGGGCCCGGCGCTCCGGTGGCCGGTTTTAGCCCAGCATTTCCAGAAGGGCGGCGATCCGCACGTTCAGTTGCTGGGCGTCCGATGGCGAGTAGTCGGTTTCCAGATGCAAAAACGGTCGTCCGGCCTTTTCCCGGACCAACTCGCCCAGACTGTAGGACTCCACGTTGTAGGTGTGACAGGCCTGCCAGGTAAGGTCGATCACGCCGTCGGCCTGAAACTCCGCCAGCATTTCCTGTACCAGGGTCATCCGCCCGGTGTTCGGGCTCATGCAGGAGCAGGGAATGCGCAAGTACTTCTGGGCCAGGGCGGCCAGCGGGTCGGCGGCGTCCGGGTCCGCCTCCAACTGCAGTGTTTTGTGAACTGGAGAACCTGCAAGCATACAACATCCGCCCCGCACAAAAAAACCCTACCTTGTTGCAGAGGTGAGGCCAAGAGATCCCATCCGTTACGAAATGAGCAGTTGTATTTTCCCGAGTACTTCCGCCGTAACCTGCATCGGAGCCGTAAACACGTATTTTGCGTTTCTCGCTCGCCAGTCAAGACTCTTAACCTGGTCCGCCAGCACAACGCCGGAAACTTCCAGTCCATCCGGCAGCAAAACCTCAAAAGGATAACCTTTTGCCTTTGACGTAACCGGGCATACCAGAGCCAACCCAACTTTTCCATTGTAACTCCGCGGCGATATTGCCAGCGCCGGCCTCAAGCCAGCCTGCTCGTGCCCTGATTGCGGATCGAACTGCAACCATACGATATCACCACGCCCGGGAATATACACCTCGCCCGCCATTACCATACTTCACGACCGACAGGTTTTCCGGTGCCTACTTCCCCGTGCAGATTTTCGGGAGTGACACCGGACAATAATGTTTCCAGGCTGTAGCTCCTGGACCGGATAATAATCCCTTCATCCCCGAGGACAATCTCAACAGGCGTGCCTTCAACCAGTCCAGCCTTCTGGGCCAGGGCTTTAGGAATTCGTATACCCAAACTATTGCCCCACTTCTGAATATGATACAGCATCACGGTTCCCGCCTTTGAAGCAACATGTTTATATAAAGTATATACAAGAGTGGGGCCGCTGTCAATGGCGACATTCTCCGAAATAATCTTGTGAACAATCATGTTGTCAGCGCCACCAATTAGTTGTCCTGTCGCAATATGGAGAAGCTCCCACACGGGGTTGGGAAACTGCGTTAAAAAAGCGTCCCTCGTCGGCGCGTGGTGTCAATAGTTTTACTTTGTAAATTCCCCAACATCGCCGGTTATATCATATACAATTTCCGGTACGAGGCTTAACAATAAGGCAAAAATCAGCATTAACGCAATTCTCTTCCGGCTAATCCAGGCACTCCTTTCTAAATCAATTTACTTCCAACACTCTGTCATTATCAGCGCCAACAGCTTCCAGTTGGTTGATTGGCAAAAGAGGTCCATCATCCGGCCGTCGCCACAGGAAATCGTTAGCGTCAGGGCTCCCGTAAAATCAGCCTGAGCCCCAATCCGCAGAAAACGGCGCCCATCAGGAGCAGCACGCCCACCGCCGGCAGGACGGCGGTCAGGGCGGCTCCCGGACCACCAGGTCGTGGAGGGCGGTCACCGCCCAGCTCTGGGGCACAAAACGGGCCAAGGCCAGCAGGGCCTCGGACGTCACCACTTCCAGCGGCCAGAAACACCCCCCGAGCATGGAGGTGCTGACCAGCAGGATCGGCGCCAGGGCCGCCAGTTGCGCCGTCGTCTTGACCAGCCCCGAGAGGGCCAGGCCCAAACCGGCGGCACAGAACATAAAGGCGGCCAGCACCAGCAGGGCGCCGGGCAGGTTGTTCCCCCAGTTCACCCCGAAAAGGTAGGCCCCGGCCAACACCAGCAGCAGCATCTGCGTCATGCCGATCAGGAAGGTGCCCCCGAGGTTGCCGGCCAGAATCTGCCCCCGGGAAACCGGCATCGCCCGTAACCGTTGCCAGGTCCCTTCCCGCTTCTCGTCCAGAATGGTGCCCATGGCAAAGACCACGGTGAACATGCAGAAAAAGAGCGCGAAACCGATCGAGGTGTGGGCGGTCTGATCAAACACCGGTGTGCCTTTTCCATCCCGCTGTTCAAGTTTCAGGCTCACCGGCGCCGCCGGAAACCAGCTTTCCAGCGCATTTTGGTAAGCCCGCTCCCGGAGCGCATCTTCCCGGCCCGCCACCGCTTTGTCCCGGCTGATTTCCGTCAGGGCAAGTTCGGCAATGCCCGAGTTCGCCGCGACCTTGGCCACCGCCGCCCTGAAGACCTGCCGCGTGGCGATCAGTTCGCCGCTCTCGTGAACCTGGTACACGTCGACCTGCGGAGCCAGCCCCTGCTCAATCCGCCGACCGAAGTGTTCCGGGAGCACGAAGGCGGCCTGCACCTCGAAGCCGCGCACCTTTTCCACCGCTTCCTCCCGGTTCCCATACAACACGCGGTAGTCGGGGTCGTCCGCAAAACTCTGGATCACCCCCCGGCTGTGCAGGCTCTGGTCCTCGTCCACGAACAGCACCGGAACCGCACTCGGCCCCTCGAAGGCCATGAGCCCGACAAAAAAAGTGGTCAGCAGGGGTAAAAAGAGCATCATCAGGAAAACCAGCGGCTGCCGGGCCTGATTCTTGAGCTTCAGCCCAATGATGAAGGCGGTCTTCCCCATGCTCAACGTTCTCCTCTCAATGGCATCGCGCCGCCGATGACTACGCAGAACAGACCGAAGGCGGACAAATAGAGGGCGCTGCCGATTACGTCACTCAAGGCCGCCCCCTCCATCAGCCGCAGGTAGGCGGTGAGCGCCCGCCCGTTGATGGTCCACTCGGCCACCGTGCGCATGGTGTCGGGCATTACGTAAAGGGGCATCATGCTCCCGCCAGCCAGGGCCATTACATTCACGGCTCCGGACATAAACACGTCAATAGCGCGGCCGGTCTTCAGAAGCACGGCCAGCAAAGCGCCCAAACCCGCCACCGCGACGGCGGCGCTGACGGTAAGGACCGCGAGGGCCGACGGATCAACACCCCAACTGATCCCGAAAACCAGGCGGGTGAAAAGCATCATCGCCGACAATTGAATCAGGGCGATCACCAATACCGCGCTGAACTTCCCGGACAGAACCTGCCAGCCCCCCCGTCCCGAGACGATCAGGCGGTGCAGGGTCAGTTGGTTCCGCTCATCGACCATGCTCTTGGCCCCGAAGACGGCGGCGAAGAGGATGAACATCACGCCCATCGCTACGGCATAATACTGCAGAGCCGAAACCACCTGCCGGCCCTCCTCGGTCACCGTGATGAATTCAACCTGGTTGGTTCCCCGCCCGACCAGTCCGGTGACGGCGGACTCGATTCCGTCGAAGTCAAACCGGCCCACCCCCTCTTGCACGCGCTCCTCGTTGACCACGGCCAAAGCGATGCGCGGAATGGAGACGGTATCCGCAAAGCTGCCCAGGATTCCGGACACCACGGCCCCGGTACCGGGGTCGCCCGGTCCGGTCAGGACCCGGAGCGCGATGTTCCGGCCCAAGACGTAATCCATTTCGAAACCGGCCGGGAGGAACACCACCGCCGCCACCTCCCCGGCATCCAGCTTCCGCAAGGCCCGGGCCTCGTCCATTCGCTCGTAGCCCATCACTTTCCGGACTTCGTCGGCCCCCAGAAACTCTTCGAAAAAGATGCGGCGCAGGTCCAGCGAAGCTGCGGCTTCAAGGACCGCCTCCCGTTCGGCCTCGCCGATGAACCGCGGCAGGGCCGCCGCCGGGGCGGCTTCTTCCACCACCGCGATACTGAAGTGGTTGATCCCGCCGCCGCCCGGCATGGTGAACAGGGGTCCCAGGGCGAAGCCCAGCACACTGGTGAGAATGAGCGGCATGGCCAAAAGGATGGCCAGCGCCTTGCGGTCCCGCAGCAGGATGGAAACGTCTTTCAGCGCGATATACAGAAAATACAAGCGCATGGCCGCCTCCTAATCCCGCAGTTCCTTGCCGGTCAGATGCAGGAACACACTCTCCAGGTCCGGCTCACGGATTACGACCGCCTTCACCCGGCTGCCGGTGCGCTGCACGCGGGCCAGCACCGCGCTCAAAACCCCGGACGCTTCACCGGAAACGATGGACAGCCGGTCTTCCTGGTAAGCCGCTTCCTCGACCCCCGGCAGGGCCCGGAGATCCCCCAGCGCCGCCGCGCTCAGCCCCTCGATGCGCACCTCCAACCGCTCCCGCCGTCCGACCAGCCGGATCAGTTCCTCCTTGCGGCCCTGGGCGATCAGCCGCCCGTGGTCCATAATCCCCAACCGGTCGCACAGGTACTCGACCTCTTCCATGTAGTGGCTGGTGTACAGAACCGTCATCCCCTCGGTGTTCAGGTGCTTGACCGTGTCCAGGATGTGCCGCCGGGACTGGGGATCGATGCCCACCGTGGGTTCGTCCAGGATCAGGAGTGCCGGTTTGTGCATCAGGCCGACCCCGATGTTGATCCGCCGTTTCATCCCTCCGGAGAAAGTAGCGACCCGGTCGCCGGCCCGCTCCGCCAGCCCGGTGATCTCCAGCACCTCGTCGGTGCGGACGTGGAGCGCCCGGCCGCCGAGACCTTGCATCCGCCCGAAGAAGAGCAGGTTTTCGCGCGCCGAAAGCGAGGGGTACAGGGCCACGTCCTGGGGCACCAGGCCGATCAGCGGCCGTACGCGCGCCGGTTCCCGCGTCACGCTCTTACCCTGTACCAGGACATCGCCGGCCGTTGGCTTCAGGAGGGTGGCCACGACGGAGATAGTGGTCGACTTGCCGGCCCCGTTCGGGCCGAGCAAACCCCAGATCTCGCCGCGGGCGATCTCGAAGGACACGCCGTCCACGGCCGGCACATTCCCGTAAGTCTTTTTGAGGTTCTGCACGGCGACCATGTTCACGGCCGCACCCCCTCAAGCACACTCTCAAACATTTTGGGCATGTTCGCCTCCAGTTCCTCAAGCGCAAAGCTGTTTTCCGGGGTAATCGCGGGCGGCTCGATGCTCACCGGCCGGCCGAGCGCCCAGCGCCGGATCTTGATCTCAAAGCCGGCGGCGGCCGTCACGCTCTCGGACCGGGAAACGGCGCGCCCGCTGATGGTCTCCCGGACCAGGTGCCGATCCCGGTCCACGGCCCCGGAATACCGGAAATCCTCGAAGGTGGTGCGGTCGACGGCCGCCAGGGCATTGTCCAACATCTCCGCCAGGAAGGCGTCGGCGTCCCGGTTCTCCAACTCATCTTCCTGGGCGAATTCCAGCCAGGCGGTGACGATCCGCTCCCGGATTTGCGGATCGGTCAGGACGGTGCGAACACCCTCGCGGGCAAAATCTCTGACCTCGGCCTCGTCGAGGACGACCTCGTAGACGATCACCTTGACCTCCCCGTCAGGAGTGGCCACCAGTTCACTGCCCGTTTTACGCACGTTCTCGGCCTTCAGCAGCCCGTTCCAAAACTCGGCCAGCCGCTTTGCCCATTCCGGCCCCGCCTCCGCCACCGGAGCCTTCGCTAGGGACTCCCCGGGGCCGTCCCGGTGGACGACCAGAAATTTGGTGAAGGTCGGCAGCAAGAGGATCGCCCGCTCGGCGTCGGTGTACACCTTGAAGTCCAAACCCATGCCGCCGACGTCCAGGTGGCCGTCAACGTAACTCAAGCCCTTCCGCCGGTCGAAACGCTCGGCAATCGTACCCTTGATTTCGCGATATGTCTCTAGTTCCCGGCTTTCCTCCGGGGTCAGGTCCAAGCCTTCGAAGTCCAACTCGTGGCGAAACTCCGTCAGCATCTGCCCACGGGTGATTTCGTCCGTCGTCTCCAGGGCCCGCCGCAGCTCCTGGAAGTCGTTCGTTTGCCGGCAGCCCGCGACGAGGACCGCCGCCGCCGCCAGCACAACACCGATGACCAGCATCATCTTTCTGCGCATTTCAATGCCCCTCCGTCCGTTTGCTGCCCCCATCGTACCAAGAGCAGCCGCCCGCCGTGATGTGTGTAGCGTCGCCAGTTCTCCCGGTGAGACCGTGACAAACGTCACCAAGAAACGCCCCGCGGAGCGTCGCCGTTCATTCGCCGTTCGCCGGTGCGCATGACGCGGGTTCATTCCGGACCCGGGTCTTCGGTCAGGCGGTTGCGCAGGGCGAAAATGGCCAACTGGGTCCGGTCCCGCAACTCCAGCTTGTTCAAGATGTTGCTCAGGTGGTTGCGGACCGTGCCCTCGCTCGGGAAGAGCCGGCCGGCGATCTCCCGGTTGTTCAGCCCCCGGCCGACCAGACCGGCGATCTCCCGCTCCCGTCCGGTCAACAGTCCCACCCGTTCATCCCGGGTTTCCCGGGCCGCCGCCGAAGCCGCCAGGCTGGAGAGCCGCGCCACCACCCGGGAAGCGACCTCGGGCTGGATCGGCGCCCCGCCGCGGTGGACCGCGCGGACCGCCCCGGCGATCGTGTCCGGGGAGGCGTCCTTGAGCAGGTAGCCGGAAGCGCCTTCCTTCAGGGCTTCGAAGATGTATTCGTCATCGTTGAAGGTGGTCAGGATCAGCACCTTGACCCCCGGGCACTCCCTCTTGATCCGGGCGGTGGCTTCCACCCCGTTCAGCACCGGCATCTTCACGTCCATCAGCACCACGTCGGGCCGGGCCGCCCGGCACAGGCGGCAGGCCTCCTCCCCGTTGCCCGCCGTCGCGACGACCTCGATATCGTTCTCGCTCTCCAGAATCATGCGCAGACCACGCACCATGATCTCCTGGTCGTCCACCAGCATCACCCTGATTCCGTCCACTGCCATTCCTTGCACCTCACGCCTCAACACTGCGGCCGACAACCGCGCCGCCCGCAAAACCCGCCCCCGCGTCCGCATCCGCCTCCCCGGGGCCGACCGCTTCGTCCGCCGGAATCCGCACCTCTAATACAAAGCCCCCTTGAGCCGGGGACTCCCAGGAAACCCGGCCGCCGACCCCGGCCACGCGTTCCCGCATCCCGGTCAGGCCGTTGCCGGGAACCACCGCCGGACAGCCCCGGCCGTTATCGGTCACCTTCAGTACCAAACGGCCCGGCGCGGCTTCCAGGACCACCGCAATCCGGTCCGCCCGCCCGTGGCGCACCGCGTTGGTCAGCGCCTCCTGCGCCGCCCGGAACAGGCCGAGTTCCGCCACCGGGGACAGACGGGGAAGCGGATTGGGCACGGCCAAATCGATCCGAAGAGCGCCGTTTCGGCTGTACTCGTCAATCAAACGGCGCAGGGCGGCTTCCAGGGGGGACTGCTCAAGCTCCCGCGGGCGCAGGGCGTCCACCGCCCGCCGGACAGCGACCAGCCCGTCCCGCGCGCGTTCCTGGATGGCGTTCAGCATCGCCGCCGCGCGTAACGCTGCAGTTCCGCGTAGAGCCGCGCCGTCGTCTCCCGCTCATCCTGCAGGTGGCGGGCGTAGGTGATCACGGCCATGATCAAAACGGTGGTCAGCGCACTGAACACGCCCAGCGACAGGTTTGCGGGCATCCCCGTGACGGCCGCCAGCTCCACAAATTTGACCGTGGACACCAGGAAAGCCGCGCCCATAACCCACAGACCGGGCCGACGCGGCAGGGAAAGGCCGGCGGTGACGATCAGGACCAGTATAGAAGGCGTGGAAATAGTAGTTGATGATGAACCGGGACTGCTGTTCGATCAGGAACACCAGCGCCAGGTCGACCGCGTAGGTCAGGTAAACCAGACGGTGGCCGGCGATCCGGGGCAGGTCCCGCAGATGGACCCAGCCGAACAGCAGGACGAACAGTACGGCCAGTGCCGCCAGGCGCTCCGGCCCCGGAGCCTCCAGGCTCAGCGCGCCCAGAAAACAGGCCGCCAAAGCAAGATCCCGCAGCCCGGCGGACAGCCACCGCAAACGACCGGTCAAGCAGCCACCCTCTTCACTGGGGGACGACTATCTACGGTGTATTCTAACACGGCGGCGCCCGGCCGTCATTCCACCACGGCGCGATGGCGCGATGGCCCCCGCGATGGCCCCTATGATCATTTTGATTGCCGAATTTGTCACTTTCGATGATCGGAAGCCGGCGGGTAAAACCGCGGTTTTCTTGCCATTTTCAGCAAATGACTTTACAATGGGTTTGTTTGCACCAACTTCTAACCGGAGCTGTGAATGTGAAAGACGACCAAACCAGTGAACGGTTGGCCGGCATTGCCGCCGCCCTGGGCGCGTACCTGCTGTGGGGAGTGCTGCCGCTATACTGGAAACTCGTCCAAAGCGTCCCGCCGCCGGAGATCCTGGCCCACCGGATCGTGTGGTCCTTTGCTTTTCTGGTGGCCGTACTGCTCCTGTCCAGAAAAATGCGACCGTTCCTGATAGAACTGCGCGGCGTGCTCAAGCAGCCGAAACAGACCGCGGGAGTTGTGCTGGCGTCCGTCTTGATTACCGTGAACTGGCTGACGTACATCTGGGCGGTCAACAACGACCACATCGTGGAGTCGAGCCTGGGGTACTATATCAACCCGCTGGTGAGCGTCCTTTTGGCCATCGTTGTCTTGAAGGAACGGCTCTCATACTGGCAGATGGTTTCGTTCGTCCTGGCCACGGCCGGGGTCTTGTATATGACGTTTCATTTCGGAGCCGTCCCCTGGATTGCGCTCACCCTGGCCGTCAGTTTCGGCCTGTACGGCCTGATCAAGAAAGTGATCCACCTGGGGGCGATTACGGGGATCACCCTGGAAACTCTGCTCATTGCCCCGCTTATGCTCGCCTACCTGGGTTACCTGCACAGCGGCGCCGTCGGGGCTTTTGGCACCGCCCCACCGGCCGTTACCGGGCTGCTGATGGGCGCCGGCATCGTGACGGCGGTGCCGCTGATCCTGTTCGCCGCCGCCGCCAACCGGCTGCCGTTGTCGGTGATCGGGTTCATGCAGTACATCGCGCCCACCATAATGCTGCTCATCGGCGTTTTGCTCTATCAGGAGCCCTTCACCGGCGTGCACCTGGTCTCGTTTGTCCTGATCTGGACGGCGCTGGCCATCTTCTCCCTGGCTAAAACCACGCTGTTTGCACAGTTCGAATCCCGTTTTCTAAATCACCGCCACGAGAAAAGCTTAAACCATCAGAAGTGAGCGGTCCCCGTCGGCGATAGTGCTCATCAACCTGGATGGTGCTGCCGTCGACCGAGGGCCACGTCAACCTGGATCACCTGCTAAGTCTTGACACGGTAAATATCAAAATGATATTATGTCGATATCTAAATAAGAGTCAAGGGAGATGATTTGCCGGTATGACCGAGTACAGGGCGTGGAAGACAAACGGTTTTGCGGCCATTTTGGGCGTTCTGGTGTTTTTGGCGCTGGCTGGATGGTCAATCTACCTGTCCGTTTTGGAACCAAGCGTCACGGGAATTTTATTGGCGGTGGTGTCCTTCCTCGCCGCGACATTGCTGGCCAGCGGAATATTTGAGGTCCAGCCGAACCAGGCCAAAGCGCTCGTCTTTTTTGGCAAGTACATTGGAAGCGTTAGAGACAGCGGCATCTGGTTTTCAATACCCCTGACCACCCGCAAAATGGTTTCACTGAGGGTCCGGAACTTTAATTGCAAAACCCTTAAAGTTAACGACGTGGAAGGAAACCCGGCGGAAATTGCCGCCGTGGTGGTCTTTAAGGTGGTGGACTCCGCCAAGGCCCTTTTCGACGTGGACCATTACGAGCAGTTCGTGGAGATCCAGAGTGAAACGGCACTGCGCCACGTGGCCACCAAATACCCGTACGACCTTTTTGAAGAGGCCGGTTATTCCCTGAGGGGCAACGCCGAGGAAGTGGCCACCGAGCTGGCCCGGGAATTGGAGGCCAGGCTTGCGGTAGCCGGAGTGGAGGTTATCGAGGCCCGGCTGACCCACCTGGCCTACGCCACCGAGATTGCCAGCGCCATGCTGCAGCGCCAGCAGGCGACGGCTATTGTGGCCGCCCGCCCAAAAATAGTGGATGGCGCTGTGGGCATGGCCCAGATGGCCATTGCGCAGCTTCAGAGAAACAATATCGTGGAGCTTGACGAGGAGCGCAAGGTGGCCATGATCAACAACCTTATGGTGGCAATAGTATCCGACCGGGGGGCCCAACCGGTAATAAACACGGGAAGCCTTTATTGACGGACGGCAGGCCATGCCCCCCAAAAAGAGCTTTCCCCTGAGAATTGACCCCAAATTGCACGAAGCTCTGGCACACTGGGCCGCCGACGAGTTTCGGAGCGTCAACGCCCATATCGAGTTCCTGCTGAGGGAGGCCGCCCGAAAAGCCGGGAGGCTTCCCGGTGCCGGCCGTAAAGGCGGCGACGAAGGAGAAAATCATAAAGATCAGTAATTATGGTATGCCGTGTTTTAGGTCCTTTCTCCCGCCTTTTCTACCGCAACCGGCTCCGCCAATCCTGTCTTCCGGGTCAGGCCTCAGTTTCCGGGCCTCGGCCAGGAAAGCATCAAACAAACGCGGCACCTTCGAATCCAGTCCGGGAATCAACAACTCGAGTTCCCGAACCTCATTGCGGCCAAAACGAAATCGATTTCCCCTTCCGGAAACTCAAGCTTCACAAAGTTCGCGCCCTCTTTGTAGCTTTGAGCCAATAGCATGATTTCGTGATTCAGCCGCAGCGCCTTCCCCGGCCTCCCGGTGCCTGACGGCCTCCGCTTGCAGCGTACCTACCGGCATTCCGGACAGCAGGGGGTGCCGGAGGCGTCACGCAGGACCCGCCGGAAGGGCCGGTCGCAGTGGGGGCAGAGGGGCGGCTCGATCCGGCCGTCCAGGGGATTGAAATGGAGCAGGAAGGGGAAGACCTCGTCCCGCTGCTGCACGCGGAGCCGCAGTTCGATCTTGGGCTGGTAGTACACGACCAGGCCGTCCAACGCGGCCCGGGCGGCGACGGCGTAACGCTCCCGGATATCTTTCCCGCGCCGTGTTCGGTCGGTTTCGGCGGCCGCCAACTGCTGTTGCAGGCGTTCCTGGCGGGCCGGGTCATCCGTCTTGGACAGCCGGCGCTGGAGCGCGGCCATGTTTTCCGCGAAGTAGCGCTCCATCTTCGCCAACTCCCGGTCCCGGTGGCCGGCGGAGAAGGCCTCCAGCGCGGCGGCGCGCTCCCGGGCCAGCCGGTCGAGGGCGAGACAAGCCCGAGCGTGGAGTTCGGCCAGGGGGCGCTCGCGCCGGCGCGGCCAGTGGTAGGGCCGTTCGGCGGCGGGCGGGATGCGCGCCCAGTGAAGCAGAAGTTCGTTCCGCACTTGGCCGGTGCTGCCGTCGACCAGTACCGGGATGATCTCCTCGACCTGGTCGTAGGACTGGAAGACGGTGCGAAAGTCAAACCGGTAGCAAGCGTGTTCGTATACCGCCCAGCCCTCGAGCGCCGGCGCCTTGCACTTGACGAAGTCGAACTCCGTGGCCAGGAGTTGCTCCAGGCGGGCGGGCAGGCGGACCTCGGCGTCCGGCCGGAAAACCGCGGTGAAGCGACCGGCTTCCAGGGCGGCACGCACGATGCGGTCGAGCAGGTCACTGCCGTAGGTGAGAAAGATGCTGTCCGGATTTTCCCGGGCAACCTCGTAGTCGAAGGCCAGCCGCAGCGCGGGCGCGCCCAGGGTGCCGGCCAAGGCATCGGGCACCAGGACGTCCACCAGCTCGAAGCCCGCCTCCTCCACGACCGCGCCGGCGCGGCGCAGGTAGGCGGTTGCGAACTCTTTTAGACTGCGAACGTCCGGAGCCCCGATCCCCGGCAGTGCGCCGCTAGTCACCGGCCATCAGCTCCCCCAACAGCTTTTCGTCCAGGGCCTTCAGAGCGTCGTAGTGCTGCCGGGCGGCAAGCATCTGGTTGCCGAGGGCTTCCATCTCGCGCCGCACGGCCTGGTCGTCACCGGCGCGGGCCCAGATGTCCAGGATGATGTCCTCGAAGTCCCGCTTGTCCCGGATGTTGCCTAGGATCATCTCCAGTTCGCCGATCACCAGTTGGAACATGTTGATTTTAGCGTCCAGGAGTTCGAGGATGTGGGCCTCGACGGTATCCGCCGCCGAGAGGTTGTAGATCAGGACCTCGCGGGCCTGCCCGAGGCGGTGCAGCCGGCCAATGCGCTGTTCGATGCGCATCGGGTTCCAGGGCAGGTCGTAGTTGATCAGAATCCGGCAGAACTGGAGGTTGCGGCCCTCACTGCCGGTGTCGGTGGAGACCAAAAACTGGGCCTGGGCGGCAAAAAACCGGATTTGCTCTTCTTTTTCGCCCCGCCGCATCTGCCCGTGGAGTTCGGCCACGGTCGAGCCCCGTTCCCGCAGGGTGCGGGCCAGGAGACGCTGGGTCTGGACGAAGCTGGTGAAGATCACGGCCTTTTCGGTGACCCGCTCCAGGAGGCGCAGCAGGGCGGCCAGCTTACCCCGGTCCGCGACCCGCTGCCCCTGCACGGCCAGGGTGTCGAGGACGCGGCGCAAGACGGCGGGGTATTCTTCCCGGGCCGCCATCTTCTTCAATGTGGGCACCGTGGCCTCGATGCTGCTGCCGGCCTCGCGCTGGAGAGTCTTGAGGACGAACTGACTAACGCCGCCCGCGGTGGCCGGGGCGGCGACCGGGGCGCTGGCTGAAGCGGCAGCCGGGGCGCCGGCCGTGTAGCAGGTGCGGATGAAGGCGGTCATCCGGCGGTAAAAGGCCATCTCGTCGGGGGCGAGGGCCACCCGCACCACCTCGGCCCGGCGCCGGGAGTGGATGGCGCCGGTTTCGCTGCGCCGGTTGCGGACCATCACCTCGCGGACCAACTGCTTCAGGCCGGACGTGTTCCGGGGTTTCAGCGGGTCGCCGGGCGTGATGTACTTGCGCTTGAAGGAGGCGGCCGTTTCCAGTTGCCCCGGGGCGAGCAGGGTGATCAGGTTGAACAGTTCCTCCAGGTCGTTTTCCACCGGCGTGGCCGTCAGGAGCAGGATGTATTTTTTCTTCAGGCCGGATACGAAGCGGTGGGCCTGGGTATTGCGGTTCTTCAGGTGGTGCGCTTCATCGACGATCACCATGTCGAAGGTTTCGGCCAGCACCGCCTCGCGCCGCCCCTCCCGCTTCGCGGTGTCCACGGAGGCGATGATCCGGTCGAAGGCGCCCCAGGGGTCGGCGCTTGCCCGGAAGGCGCTGTCATCGTACAGGACGAAGTCCAGGCTGAACTTGGTGTACATCTCGGTGCGCCATTGCTCGGCAAGGCTCGGCGGGGTCAGGATGAGCACCCGGCGGACCAGACCGCGGAGCAGGTATTCCATCAGGATCAGGCCGGCCTCGATCGTCTTGCCCAGCCCGACCTCGTCGCAGAGCAGGGCCCGCCCGCGCAAGTTCTTTAACACGTGGCGGACGGTGGCCACCTGGTAATCCAGGATTTCGATGTCGCGGACGGCATGGAGAGAAAGCAGGGTGTCGAAGCCCGGGCTGACCGAGAGGTGCACGGCCTGCTGCCGAAGATAATAATCGGAAAACGAGGCGGGCGGCCCGGCGAGCAGGCCGAGCACGGCGGCCGACTGTTCCAGGTCGACGGACACTTGCTGCAGACCGGCGGGGAGTTCGAGCTGCCAGGCTGACGGGGGTTTATCCACCGCCGGCTGAACCTGAAGTTCGCCGTCTCCGTCAAGGGCGGCCAAGAACCGGGTGGTGCCCAGGCGTTTAAAGAAGCGCCCCAAGCCCTTCCCGACCAGCGCTCCTTCGGCGGCGTCGAACACGCACTGCACCTGGTGGTCCTTCTGGTCGCGGACGGCCAACGCGCTTCCGGCCAGGGGGCCGAGCAGCGCGGCGAGCGTCCGGTCCGGAACCAGGAAGTCCAATTCCAATAGTTCGGGATCGCGCACTTCAAAGGGATACCAGTCCAAATTTCAAAGCCCCCGCCGGATTTGATTTTGGAGCGTGACCGCCGGGCACCTGAAGCAACCCGCTACGCCGGGCCGGGCCGCATCAGCTCATCAGCCGCCGCGGGCCGGCCGGCTGCTTCCATGCGCCGATTCATGATATTGTTCGAGGTTTTGACACGGTTTTCCTGTTAGAACCCCTGATTGATGAATCGCAAAGACGATATGGGGGGCGTTCCACCCCCCCTTGATTGCGGCCAGTGCCCGGGTAAACAGGAGTTCCCAACTACTCTCCGGCATAGGCCAGCATCTCCTCCAATTCCGGCCGGGGATAGTCGGACCAAGTATAGCATACACCATGGTCACGTAACAATATTTTACAGCCCCAAAACCGGGGTTCGACAGTTGCGGGTCATTTTCTAGATATCCGGAAAACTAAAACCCAGCAATACCAATACTTTGCGGGTTCGGCGCCGTCGGAATTTCAAAATGCATAGATACACATTT
>DBEH01000007.1:17437-17654 GCA_002294005.1 Firmicutes bacterium UBA911
TATGTATATCCGCACTACCAGCCGCCAAAACAAAAACGGAACCGAGACCCGCTACGTGCAACTCGCCCACAATAAGTGGAACGCAAAAGCACGCCGTTCCGAGGTCCAGGTACTCTACAGCTTCGGCCGCGAGGAGAACGTGGATCGCAAAGGTCTTGAACGCCTGGCGCAAAGCATTGCCCGTTACCTGGGACCGGAAGAGACACTCCGCTTTGAA